>NZ_JARXWD010000012.1:0-124717 GCF_029892765.1 Stenotrophomonas sp. 1278 | reverse complement strand
CGCCCCAGGATCGCCGCCAGTCTGGCGCACCTCGCGGCTCGCCGTAGCGGGCCAGCGGCCGGCACTACCGATCAATGACGCGGCGTGGATTGTCGGTCTTGGTAGTGCCGGCCGCTGGCCGGCATCTTGGTGGAGTGGGGTGATTGCAGTTGCCGGCCAGCGGCCGGCACTACCAGGTCGCGCGGGCGATTGGCGGCGTCTCAGTTCTCTGCGTCCTGCAGTGCTGCATGCAGTTTGTCGGTGATCTGCTGCAGCGCGGCCAGGTCATCGGCTGAGAGATGGTCGAGGAAATTCCGGCGCACGCTGGCGACGTGTACCGGCCGCGCTGCGCTCAGCTGGGTGCGGCCTTCTGCGGTCATGCGGATCACCACTACGTTGTCACTGTCGGTGTCACGCTCGATCAGGCCACGGCCGGCCATGCGGGTGAGCTGGTGCGAGAGCCGGGTCTTGTCCCATTCCAGGTAGTCCAGCAGTTCGCGCTGGCGGCGGCAGCGGTCCTTGGCCTTGCTCAGTTCCATCAGCACGACGAAGTCGGCACTGGAGAGTCCGGTGCTGCGGGTGATGTCGTGGACGATGCGGCCGGAGGTGATCTCGGCCATGCGCCGGAAGCCGCGCCAGGCGGCCCACTCGTCAGGGGGGATGGTGGGTGGGGTCATGCGCCCACGTTGCCCGTAGTTGGTTGACGTGTCAACTCGAACATTCTACGGTTGATATATCAACCGAGCAAAAGGCCACCTCATGCCGCACCCTCCACGTATCGCCATCATCGGCGCGGGCCCCGCCGGCCTGACTGCTGCGCTCATCCTGCATCGCGGCGGTCATCGCGTGAGCGTGTACGAGGGCGAATCATCGGGGCAGCAGCGTACCCAGGGCGGCACGCTGGACCTGCACGAGGATTCCGGCCAGGTGGCGTTGCAGCGCGCCGGTCTGCTGGAGGCGTTCCGGGCGGTGGCGCGCCATGAAGGCCAGGAGGCGCGGATGGGTGATCCGTGGTCCGGGGCAATTACCGCAGGAGGGTTCGGGCCGGAGGGAAGCATGGACAAGCCGGAGATCGACCGTGGCGACCTGCGCCAGCTGCTGCTGGATGCGTTGCCGGCCGACGCGGTGCAGTGGGACCATTGCTTGAGCGAGGTGGAACCTGCAGATGCCGGCCGCCACAGCCTGCGCTTCGCCAATGGCGTGCAGGCCGAGGCGGACATCGTGATTGGTGCCGATGGTGCGTGGTCGAAAGTCCGCGCTGCGTTGAGTGCGTGCCAGCCGCTGCCGACCGGCATTACTTTCTTTGAAGGATGGATCGCGCAGCCTGCGGCGGATATCGCGGGCATGGTGGGGCAGGGCAGCCTGTTCTGCTTTGGCGGCGAGGAGGCGCTGTTCGTGCAGCGCAACAGCGGCGATCGACTCTGCGTGTACGCGGCGCTGAAGCGGCCTTCTGATTGGCTTGATGCGCAGATCGCACAGCACGGCATGCGCGCGCTGGTGACAGGCAGCTACACCGGCTGGGCACCGAACCTGGGGCGGCTGCTGGAGGCGTGCACCGACTTCGTGCGGCGGCCGATCTACAGCCTGCCGGCGGATTTCCGTTGGACACCGCGCAACGGCGTGACGCTGATCGGCGATGCTGCCCATCTGATGCCGCCGGTGGGCGTGGGCGTGAACCTGGCGATGCTGGACGCGTCGGATGTAGCGATGGCGTTGTGCGCGCAGCCGGATGCAGTGAGTGCCATTCGCCACGCCGAATCCTTGGTCTGCGAGCGCGCCAGCACGCTGATGCCGGACGCCATCGACGGGTTCCAGCGCTGGTTCACTACCGAGGCGACGGCTGACCGCGGTTGAGGCCGCTTGCAACGCGGGGACAGCAAGCACCTGCGTCACTGCGTCGCAGCCTCTCTGCAGGATGCGGTACATCGGTTCAGCGCTAGAGTGGGCATACCCATCCAGGAAGGAGACGCGCATGTACTACAGCAGTGGCAACTACGAGGCCTTCGCTCGCCCGCGCAAGCCGGCGGGCGTGGACAACAAGACGGCCTGGTTCGTAGGCTCGGGCCTGGCATCGCTGGCCGGTGCGGCGTTCCTGGTGCGCGATGGGCGCATGCCCGGCGAGCGCATCACCATCCTGGAACAGCAGCAGATTGCCGGCGGCGCGCTGGATGGCCTGAAGGTGCCGGAGAAGGGTTTCGTGATCCGTGGTGGCCGCGAGATGGAAGACCATTTCGAGTGCCTGTGGGATCTGTTCCGTTCGATTCCGTCGTTGGAAATCGACGATGCCAGTGTGCTGGACGAGTTCTACTGGTTGAACAAGGACGACCCGAACTATTCGCTGCAGCGTGCCACGATCAATCGCGGCGAAGATGCGCATACCGATGGCTTGTTCACCCTGAGCGAGCAGGCGCAGAAGGACGTGATCGCGCTGTTCCTGGCCACCCGGCAGGAGATGGAGAACAAGCGCATCAACGAAGTGCTTGGCCGTGATTTCCTCGACAGTAATTTCTGGCTGTACTGGCGCACGATGTTCGCGTTCGAGGAATGGCACTCGGCGCTGGAGATGAAGCTGTACCTGCATCGTTTCATCCACCATATCGGCGGGCTGCCGGATTTCTCGGCGCTGAAGTTCACCAAGTACAACCAGTACGAATCGCTGGTGCTGCCGCTGGTGAAGTGGCTGCAGGAGCGCGGCGTGCGGTTCCAGTACGGCACTGAAGTGACCGATGTGGACTTCGACCTGCAGGAAGGCCGCAAGCAGGCCACGCGCATCCACTGGACACGGGACGGCCAGGCCGGTGGCGTGGACCTGGGCGTGGACGATCTGGTGTTCATGACGATCGGCTCGCTCACCGAGAATTCCGACAACGGCGACCACCACACCGCTGCGCGCTTGAATGAAGGCCCGGCACCGGCGTGGGACCTGTGGCGGCGCATCGCGGCCAAGGATACGGCGTTCGGGCGCCCGGATGTATTCGGTGCGCATATACCGGAAACCAAGTGGGAATCGGCGACGGTAACCACATTGGACGCGCGCATTCCGGCGTACATCGAGAAGATTGCCAAGCGCGATCCGTTCAGCGGCAAGGTGGTGACCGGCGGCATCGTGAGCGTGCGCGATTCGCGCTGGTTGATGAGCTGGACGGTGAACCGCCAGCCGCACTTCAAGAACCAGCCGAAGGACCAGATCGTGGTGTGGGTGTATTCGCTGTTCGTGGATACGCCGGGCGATTACGTGAACAAGCCGATGCAGGACTGCACGGGCGAGGAGATCACCCGCGAATGGCTGTACCACCTGGGTGTGCCGGTGGAAGAGATCGACGAGCTGGCGGCGACCGGGGCGAAGACGGTGCCGGTGATGATGCCGTACATCACCGCGTTCTTCATGCCTCGCCAGGCCGGTGATCGCCCGGACGTGGTGCCGGAGGGCGCGGTGAACTTCGCCTTCATCGGCCAGTTTGCCGAATCGAAGCAGCGCGACTGCATCTTCACCACCGAGTATTCGGTGCGCACGCCGATGGAAGCGGTGTACACGCTGCTGGGCATCGAGCGCGGCGTGCCGGAGGTGTTCAATTCCACCTACGACGTGCGCACGCTGCTGGCCGCGACCGGGCGTCTTCGCGATGGCAAGGAACTGGACATTCCGGGGCCGGCGTTCCTGCGCAACCTGCTGATGAACAAGCTGGACAAGACCCAGATTGGTGGGCTGCTGCGCGAGTTCGGGCTGGTGCAGGACGACTGAGGTAGCGGGGCGTCGGGGGGCGCCGGGCCATGCCCGGCGGCTTCTTTTGGCGCCGCTTCGCTCGCCGGGCATGGCCCGGCGCTACCGCAACGCCGCGTTGTCGGTGGAGCGGCTGAGGTTCTCCCAGGCATTGATGCGTTCTGTCATGGCGGCCAGCTTGCCGCGTACTAGGTGCAGGGCGTCGCTGCCCAACAGCAGATGCGTGGGTGGGTTGGGGGTGTCGATCACCTGCAGCATGGCTTGCGCGGCCTTGATCGGGTCGCCCAGCTGATGGCCGCTCTTTTCTTCGCGTGCGCTGCGGATCGGGTCGAACAGCGCGTCGTAGTCGCCGATGCTGCGCGAGGCCCGCACCATCGAACGGCCGGCCCAATCGGTGCGGAACGAACCCGGCGCGATCGCGGTCACATGGATGCCGAACGGCGCCACTTCCTTGCCCAGCACCTCGCTGATGCCTTCCAGCGCAAACTTGCTGCCGCAGTACCAGGCGATGCCCGGCAAGGTGATGAAGCCGCCCATGGAGGTGATGTTGAGGATGTGGCCGCGGCGGCGCACGCGCATGTGCGGCAGCACGGCTTTGATCAGCGCTGCGGGACCGAACACGTTCACTTCGAACTGATGGCGCAGTTCGTCCAGCGTGGATTCTTCGAGGATGCCTTCGTGGCCGTAGCCGGCGTTGTTGACCAGCACGTCGATTGCGCCGATGTCGGCTTCGACGGTGGCCACCAGTGCATCGATGGCCGCGGCGTCGGTGACGTCCAGCAGGTGGCCGAAGGCGCGACCGGGGGCGAGGGCCGCAAATTGCTGGCGGGCAGATTCGCTGCGCACGGTGCCGACCACGCGATGGCCGGCCAGCAGGGCCTGCTGGGCCAGGGCGCGGCCGAAGCCGCTGCTGACACCGGTGATAAGGAGGAGGCGGGATGCGGTCATGGCTGAGGGCTCGTGGCTGGGAAGTTGCACGTTAGTGATTGAGTGCGCGGCCGCCCAGGCCTAAGCTTCGGGATTTCTTGCCTATTCCTCTGGAGCCCCTGATGAGGCCGGCTGACGATCCGCTGCAACATCCGGCACAGGCACGCATGGTCGGCCTGCTGCAGGCGCTGGCCGTGGACGAGGGCTACACGCTGACGGCAGTCCCCGGGGTGCGGCTGCTGCGCTCGAACCGGCCACTGGCGCGCACGCCGGTGCTGTACGACCCCGGCATCGTGATCGTCTGCCAGGGCGTCAAGCGTGGCTATCTGGGCGGGCAGGTCTATCAGTACGACGCGCAGCACTACCTGGCGGTGTCGGTGCCGGTGCCCTTCACCATGGAAACCGAGGCCACGGCCGAGGCGCCGCTGCTGGCGATCTACCTGCATCTGGATCTGCAGCTGGCCGCAGATCTGCTGATAGAACTGGGCGAGCGCACTGCCAGCACCGAAGCGCCGGCAAGAAGCATGATGTCCAGCCCGATGCAGCCTGCGATGCAGGCCACGGTGCTGCGATTGCTGGAAGCGCTGGCCGATCCATTGGAGGCCGACGTGCTGGGGCCCTCGCTGGTGCGCGAGCTGTATTTCCGTGTGCTGACCGGCGCACAGGGTGGGGCGCTGCGCGAGGCGCTGGCGATGCGCGGGCGCTTCGGCCGCATCGGCAAGGTGCTGCGGCATATCCACGCGGCCTATTCGACGGCGCTGGATGTGGATGCGCTGGCAGCGCAGGCGGAGATGAGCGTGGCCACGTTCCATGATCACTTCCGCAGCATTACCGGTACCTCGCCCATGCAGTACGTGAAGTCCACGCGGCTGCACCAGGCGCGGCTGCTGATGCTGCGGCAGGGCATGACGGCCGAGGCGGCATCGCTGGCGGTGGGGTACGCCAGCCCGTCGCAGTTCAATCGGGAGTTCAAGCGCTTGTTTGGGTTGCCGCCGGCGGCCGAGGTGGCGCGCATGCGGCGAAGTTTTGCGCTGCCGCCGGCGCCGGCCGATGCGCTGTATGTGTCTTCGCACTGACCGCTGCGCTCGCCGGGCATGGCCCGGCGCTACCAGGGAAGCCCGTGTCAGGTAGCGCCGGGCCATGCCCGGCGAACGAGTCGGTTGACAGGGTTTCTACCTACTAGTAGGTTTGCACCCATGAAAGAGTCGCTCTCTCCCAAGGCACACGAGATCCTGGTCCATGCCCGTTCGCTGCTGGAAGCCGGTGGCTACAACGGTTTCAGCTATGCCGACGTGTCCGCGCGGGTGAACATCAGCAAGGCCAGCATCCACCACCATTTCCCCAGCAAGGCGGATCTGGTGCGGACGGTGGTGGAGCTGTACCGGGCGGAGGCACGGGAAGGCCTGGCGCTGCTGGACCGGCAGCTGGGCGATCCGTTGCTGGCGCTCAACGCCTACGTGGATTACTGGTCCAGCTGCATTGCCGGTGGCACCTCGTCGTTCTGCATCTGCGCGATGCTGGCGGCCGAAGCGCCGATGATCCCCGACGAGATTGCCGATGAAGTGCGCGGGCATTTCGAGGATCTGAGCGGCTGGCTGACGATCACGCTGGAAAAGGGGGCGGCGCAGGGGCAGCTGAGGCTGCAGGGCACGCCTGCCGATGAGGCCAAGGCGTTCATGGCCTCGGTGCACGGCGCGATGCTGGCCGCGCGTGGGTTTGGTGATACGGCGACGTTCGCGGCGCTCGCACGGTTGTCGATTGCCCGGCTGGTGCCGGCGGTCTGAATGTTTCGACGAAGGCCTGCGTGGAGCGGGCCTTCTTTTTGTTCACTGAGCCTACCTACTAGTAGGTTAAAAACTCCAACAGAGGCCGCCATGAGTCATCCGCTTTCTTCCTTGGGCATCGTGCACACCGCGATCAGCCTGGTTCCCATCGCTGCCGGCCTGTTCGGTTTCATCCGGTATCGGGCCATTGATCCGGCTACGCGCGCCGGCAAGCTCTATCTGCTGGGGTTGGTGCTGTCGGTGGTGACCTCGTTCACCGTCTCCAGCACCGGGGGCCTCAATCCTGGCCACGCGTTTGGTGTGGTGATTCTGCTGATTGCGTTCGGTGGGGTGTTGGCGGCCCGGTTGCGGTTCCTTGGGCGATTGGCACCCTATCTGTCCACGTTCGCGCTGTCTTTCAGCTTCCTGCTGTCTCTGGTGCCAGGCGTGAATGAAACGCTGACACGCTTGCCGGTGGCGCACCCGATCGCGGCTGCGCCGTTGGCGCCGGTGATCCTGCAGACGTTGCTGGGGTGCGCGGCGGTGTTTGCGATCGGATTCGTGGCGCAGTGCTGGCGGATTCGCGCGCGGACACGACTCTGATGCGGTCGAACAGACGCTGTGCCCATCGCGGCAACGCTCTACAATCCTGTCCAGGGAAGCTGCTTATCCACGGATCAGGTGATGAGAAAGAGCGAACGACTAAAGTTGGCCTTGGAATTGTTCGAAGGAATGCCGCCAGCGCAGGACGCAGCGGCTGCGATGAAGCAGCTTGGCGAAGCGCTTCGGAGTGTGGAGGTTGAGCACTCCGGGTTTGCTGACTATTCCATCCAGCGCGGGTATGCCAACGCGCAGCTCCATTTGTTTCCCTACTACGCGGAAAGTCCGTTCTGGCGGCATCACCCTGACGCGGAGCACACCCTGGTCTGCCAGTTGACGTCGCACTATGCGGTGTTCGGCAGCGAGGGCGGCGTCGCTATTTTCACGCGCGACAACTGCGTCGGGCGGGACTTGGTGTTCTGCAAGCCGAGGGGCATGCTCCCGGTCGGCACACGCGATGTACGTCTGTGGCCTGAATAACCGGGCGGCGCTCAGCAACCCACCAGCCGGTCGGCGCTGAGGCCACTGCGGTGCTGGTTGCGGTATTCGATGGGGCTGGCATCGACCATGCCGCGGAAGTGCCGGCGGAACGATTCCTGCGATCCGAACCCGGCCTGTTCGGCCACCCATTGCAGCGGGCGGTCGGTGGTTTCCAGCAGTTCGCGTGCGTAGGCCACGCGTTCGCGGATGAGCCAGTCGATGGGCGACAGGCCGGTGGCTTCCAGGAACTGCCGCTGCAGGGTGCGCTGGCTGAGTGCGGCCTGTTCGGCCAGGCTGCCCAGCGAATGCGGCTCGCGCAGGTTGCGGCGCATCCATTCCATCAGTTTCGCCAGCCGCGTGGGCTCGCCCAGCGGGATCGCGCGGCTGACCCGCTGGCTGCGTTCGGCATCGCGCCAGGGTGCCAGCACCAGCCGTTCGGCCACCAGATTGGCCACGCGTGCGCCGTAATCCTTGCGCACCATGTGCAGCATCATGTCCATGCCGGTAGCCGAGCCGGCCGAGGTGATGATGCTGCCGGCGTCCACGTACAGCACATCGTCGCGCACGTGGATGCGCGGGAACTCGCGCGCCAGCGTTTCGGTGAGCCGCCAGTGGGTGGTGGCCTGGCGACCATCGAGCAAACCAGCCCATGCGAGCACGAATGCACCGGAGCAGATGGACGTGATGCGTGCGCCGCGCGCGTGGGCGCGGGTGAGGGCATCAAGCAACGCCTGCGGTGGGCGCTCGCTGGGTTCGCGCCAACCGGGAATGACGATGATGTCGGCGTCGTCGACGGCGCTCAGGTCGTAGGGCAGCTGCACCTGCGCACTGCCGAGCATGCGCAGTGCACCGGGCTCGCCAGCGCAGAGCTGGGTGCGGTACCAGGCCACGCCCAGTTCAGGGCGGATGGGCGCGAACAGGCCGACCGCGCAGCCGAATTCGAACAGGCCCTGGCCGTGGCAGGCCACGATGGCGACGGTGGGCGCGGTCGGATCGGCAGACAGGGTGGGCATGGCTTGATGCTACCGATGAAGGTGCTTGCGTCAGCGTGTCGTGGCGGCATGAGGTGATGCCAGTGCGGCATATGGCCGGTGGCCGGTTTCCGTTGCACCGGCCGCGCGCAGCGTTGCTGCGTAAGGTCATTACCAGCGGTCATGTGGCTGGCGCGATGTGACGGTCACATGACGCGATATCCGCTGTTGCGTGTTGGGCGTGGGCTCTTGAATGGAGGCGTGTCTCCGGCCCACCCCCACGAGCCCCCATGCCTGCTGCCCACATTCCTGCGCTGTCCACGCTCTCCCTGCTGATTGCCGCCACTCTTGCCGCTGCCCCGGCGTATGCGGCTGAGGCCGATGCACCGTCGGCGGCCACTGCTACTTCTGCCAACCTTGCTGCGTCCACGCTGGATGCGGTGGTGGTGACCGGTTCACGCACCAGCACGCGCACGGTGAAGAACAGCTCGACACCGATCGACGTGATTTCCGCCGAGGACCTGGCCGCTACCGGCCAGGCCAACCTGCTGGAAGCGCTGCAGCGCAGCCTGCCATCGCTGAGCCAGATCGGCGGTTACCAGAGCGACCAGGAAAGCCTGATCCGCGGTTACCAGCTGCGCAACCTGTCGCCGGGTTACACGCTGGTGCTGGTGAACGGCAAGCGCCGCAACGCCAGCGCGTATGTCAGTGGCGCCAACGGTGGCGGCTACCCCGGCCACGCCTGGGCCGATCTGGCGCTGATTCCGGTGTCGGCCATCGACCATGTGGAGGTGCTGCGTGATGGCGCTTCGGCCATCTATGGTTCGGACGCGATCACCGGAGTGATCAACGTGATCCTGAAATCGCAGGCGCACGGTGGCGATGTCTCGGTGGAGAGCGGGCAGAGCACCGACGGCGACGGCAGCCGCACCAGCGTGCGCGCCAACATCGGCCTGCCGTGGGGCGAGGATGGCTTCATCAACCTGTCCGGCGAGAGCACGCGCCAGCACCATGCGATCCGCACGCGGCGCTACATCGACGGCTACCTGAGTTATCCCGCCGTGGATGGCAACGGCAACCTGGTGGCGCTGCGTCCAAACAACCGCCTGCCGGCTGGAGCGACGCCGAACCCGGCCGAGGCCGGGCGCGATGCCGAGGCCAACATCATCCTCAGCTCGCCGTCGTATGCGCTGAAGGCCTTCGCGGTGAACGTGGGCCATGGCCTGGGCGAGAACGCCCAGTTCTACGCCAATGCGACCGCCAGCGACCGCACCGCGCAGGCGATCCAGAACTTCCGCCTGCCGGCAACGATCTTCACCACCTACAAGGCGCCGGGCGTGCTGAGCGTGTTCCCCGATGGCTTCCTGCCGGTGCTGGAAACCAAGGAGAAGCAGTACACCGGCACGGCTGGGGTGAAGGGCCAGGTTGCGGGGTGGGACTACGACTTCAGCCTGACCGGCAACCGCAATACGGTGCGCACCTACACCCGCAATTCGGTGAACTACTCGCTGCCGTACCCCGGCTCGCCGACCGACTTCTATGACGGCAAGCTGGATTACCAGCAGGGCATCGCCAACCTTGATCTGCGTCGAGGCTTCGAGGTGGCGGCCTTCGCATCGCCGCTGGAAGTAAGTGCCGGTGCCGAGTACCAGCATGAACAGTACGAACGCGGGGCAGGGCAGTGGGAGTCGTACACCGGTTTTGGTGCGGCTGCCTTCGTCGGCTATTCCACCGCCGATGCGGTGAAGGCCACCCGCAACAGCAAGGCGGTGTACGCCGGTGCAGCGACCAACATCACCTCGCGCTGGTACCTGGACGCCGCCGCGCGCTGGGAAGACCACTCGGACTTCGGCACGGTGTCGACCGGTCGGCTGACCACGCGCTTCGACTTCACCGATGCGCTGGGCGTACGTGCCACGGTCAGCAATGGCTTCCACGCGCCGAGCCTGGGCGCGCAGTTCTACCAGGCCACCGGCAGCTGCCCGTGCGGTACCACGCTGGTGGCGCAGGTCGCTTCGCCGGCAGCAGTGGCGCTGGGCGCTACGCCACTGAAGCCGGAGAAGGCCACCAACTACAGCCTCGGCGTGACATGGGACCCGAGCCCGGCCTTCCATCTGGCGGTGGATGCGTACCAGATCGACATCCGTGGCCAGCTGGGCCAGTCCAGCCAGATCGGCTACAACGCGCAGGACCCGGCGCGGGTGACCGACAACAGTGGCACCGTGCTGACCGCCGCGCAGAAGAACACCATCGACGCGCTGCTGGGCACGGCCGGCATCAGCATCCTGCCCGGTGATGCGTTCTACGCCAGCTACTTCACCAACGTGGGCGACACCCGCACGCGCGGCGTGGAGCTGACCCTGGAAGCCAACCAGGAAACGCAGTGGGGCAAGCTGCGCTGGAGCTACGCGGCCAACGTGGGCCGCACCACCATCCAGAAAGTGAGCGCGATTCCGCAGGCGTTGCAGGGGCTGCCGAACATCAACCTGCTGACCAAGTCGAGCGAGTACGCGCTGCGCTTCCGCACGCCGTCGTACACGCAGGTGGCGGGGCTGGGCTGGCAGAACGGGCGCTGGCGTTCGAACTTGGACTTCACCTACTACGGCCCGATCAAGCGCCTGAACAACGGCGTGGAGTACAAGCAGCCGCCGGTGCTGGTGACCAACCTGTCCGGTGGCGTCGAGCTGGGTGCCGGTTGGAGCGCGGCGCTGGGCATCAACAACGTGTTCGACAAGCGCACCCGCAAGGTGCCTGCGTACGCACGCAGCGCCACCGATGTGGCCAGCATCGAGACCACCTGGGACAGCGGTGATGTGCTGAGCAACGTCGGGACGTTCTGGTACGGGCGCGTCAATTACCGGTTCTGAGGTTCATGTGAAACGTCGCCGGGCATGGCCCGGCGCTACCGAGGAGGGGTCATGTCTTCTGCATTGAAGGTGGTTGCATTGGTGGGGTCGCCGACCAGTTCGGCGACGTCGCGCACGTTGCTGCTGGTGCGGCATCTGCTGGAAGAACTGCGTGAGCGGATCAACATCAGCGTGGAGCTGGTCGAGCTGGCGCCGATAGCGCGCTCGCTGGGGCAGGCGCTGCAGCGCAGCGAAGTGGAGCCGCAGGTGGAGCGCGCGCTGGCTACGATTGAATCGGCGCAGCTGCTGGTGGCGGCCGCGCCGGTGTATCGCGGGTCGTATCCGGGCCTGTTCAAGCACCTGATCGACTTCATCGGGTTGGACGCGCTGGTGGATACGCCGGTGCTGCTGGCGGCTACCGGTGGCAGCGAGCGCCACGCGCTGGTGATCGACCATCAGCTGCGTCCACTCTTCAGCTTCCTGCAGGCGCATACGTTGCCGATCGGGGTGTATGCCACGCCGGCCGACTTCGACGGCGACCGGATCAACAGCGCTGCACTGCAGGCACGCATCCAACTGGCGGCCGAGCGTGCGGCGGGACACGTGGCGCACGTGGCGGCGGCGCTGCCTGCGCCGCTGCGCAGGATCGCCTAGGACGTGGCGGTGCAGCTGCGGCACCTTGCGTTCCTCACGCCGGGAAGCTATCTGCCGGAACAACCACGCGCGGGCCTGGACGCGACGTTGGCGCTGATCGCCTTTGCCGAACAGCTGGGCTATGACGGCGCGTGGGTGCGCCATCGGCACCTGGAACCGGGCATCAGCTCGGCAGCGGTGTTCCTGGCGGCGGCCAGCCAGCACACAACGCGCATCGAACTGGGCAGTGCGGTCATCCAGCTGGGCTACGAAACACCTTTCCGCCTGGCTGAGGATCTGTCATTGCTGGATGCGCTGGCAGGTGGCCGGCTGCAGGTAGGCGTCAGTACTGGCGCGCCGCCGCACGGGGAGCTGGTAGGGCCTTTGCTGTACGACGGCGACCCTGCGCGCATCGACTTTTCCCATGGCCGGGTGGCGCGGTTGCTGGAAGCGCTGCGTGGTGAGCCGTTGGGCGCCGCCGATGCCGAAGTCGGCAACGCCGCCACGCGCTATCGCCCGCGTCTGCAGCCACATGCGCCGGGGTTGGTGGACCGGGTCTGGTATGGCGCCGGCTCTCTGCAGTCGGCGCGTTCGGCGGGTGAGCAGGGGCTGCATCTGCTGCTGGGCAACGTCAACCGTGCCGAGCTGAGTGATGACTTCTTTGGCGCCCAGCTGCAGCACCTGCAGGCCTATCGTGCGGCATTGCCAGTGGGCAGTCTGCGCCGGGTGGCGGTGGGGCGGGTGCTGGTGCCCACCGAGGGTGTGGATGCGGCCACGCGGCAGCGGATCGAGGCCTTCAGTGCGCAGCGGCATGCGCGCACCCTGGCCCCGCAAGGGCCGCGACGCACGATGTTCGCACCCGACGTGGTCGGCAGCACGGCGCAGATCATCGCGCGGTTGCAGGCCGATCCGCTGCTGCAGCAGGTGGACGAGCTGCGGGTGGAGCTGCCCTATGAGCTGCCCGAGCAGGACTACCGGCGCATCCTCAGCACGGTGATCGAGGACATCGCGCCGGCGCTGGGCTGGCGCGCACCTGCGCAAGCGGCGTGATGCCGCCCGTGCCCATAACGGCCGGCAGTCTGCTTATTGCCAACCTGCATCTGCATGGCCGGATCCGACCGTGGATTGTCGAGTTCCGGCGCTGGCATCGGGCCGTCCTTCTCTAGCATCGATATCGAAGCGGCAGTGCATTGCCGGCCCCTACGAGGACGATCCCGTGGCTGTAGACGCAACCCACAAACCCATCCTGTTCCTGCTGGACCGCGAGTTCGAGGACGGCCAGCTGCCCGGCCAACGCTTCTTCTGCCGGCACAGCCTGCTGCTGGAAGGTGCGCTGTCGAGCATCGAGGGCCTGGACGCACAGCTGGATGTGCGCCGCATCGGCTTCAGCCGGCCGCGCCGCGAGGTGATCGCCGAGATCGGTGAGCAGGACCAGTCGCTGCCGAAGCTGGTGCTGCCGCAGGGCGTGGTCAATGAGCACGCCAGTGGTGAATACCAGCAGCGCCAGTACATCTCCGGTGCCGAGCCGATCCTGGCGGCACTGAATGGCTTGCTCGGCATTCCCGTGGCCCATCCCTGAGTGAGGACGTGACGATGAGCTACCTCACCAGCGTGTTGGACAAGAGCCCGGTGGCCGACGGCAGCACGCCCGAACAAGCGCTGCGCAACAGCCTGCAGTTGGCGCAGCGCGCCGAGCAACTGGGTTACCACCGCTACTGGTTTGCCGAACACCATGCCGCGCCGACGCTGGCCAGCCCGGCACCGGAAGTGCTGGCGGCGTGGGTGCTGGCGCAGACCCGGCGCATCCGCATCGGCAGTGGCGGGGTGATGCTGCGCCACTACGCCCCCTACAAGGTGGCCGAGAATTTCAATCTGCTGGCCGCCCTTGCGCCCGGACGCGTGGATCTTGGCGTGGGCAAGGCGCCGGGTGGTCTGCCGGCATCGACTGCCGCACTGGCCGCCGGTCGCCCGCCGTTCGCCGATTTCGACCAGCAGGTACGCGACCTGGAAGGCTATCTGTCCGATGCGCAGGCAGACGCTCAGGCGCGACCGATTCCGCAGACGCCGCCAGAGCGCTTCCTGCTGGGCGCGAGTCCACAGAGTGCGCGGCAGGCCGCAGAGCTTGGCTGGCGCTTCGTCTACGCCGCCCACTTCGATGGCGACCCGAAGCACATCGAGGCCGCCTTCGAGGCCTATCGCGCGGTGTCCGCGCACGCCCCGTTGCTGGCAACGGTGGCCTTCGCCGCGCCCACCAGCGAGGCCGCCGCCCGCCACATTGGCGCGTTGCGGGTCTACAAGCTGCACCTCGCCCCAGGGCAGACGGTGAACCTGCCCAGCCCCGAGGCCGCTGCCGAGTACGCACGGCAGGTCGGGGTTGCTGATTTCCGCATCGAAGAAACACGCCCCAGCGTGCTCTCTGGCGATGCACAGCATGTACGCAGCGAGCTGGATGCGCTGCACCGCCGCTTCGGCGTCGGTGAATTCATCCTCGACGCGCCGGTGGCCGACCTCGACGCACGCCTGACGTCCCTTGAACTGCTGTCGCCCGCGCCCCGCGCGGCGGTGGCCTGACTGCTGGAGCCGCCCCATGAGCACGACCCCGCGTCCCATCCCCTTCGGCATCATGCTGCAGGGCCCCGGCAGCCACATGCATGCGTGGAAGCACCCGTCCAACGTGCCCGATGCCAGCGTCAACCTGGGCTACTACATCGACATCGCGCGTACCGCCGAGGACAACGGCATTGCCTTCGGCTTCGTTGCCGACGGGCTGTACATCAACGAGAAGTCGATCCCGCATTTCCTCAACCGCTTCGAGCCGATCTCGCTGCTGTCGGCGCTGGCGACGGCGACGAAGAAGATCGGCCTGGCCGGCACGCTCTCCACCTCGTACAGCGATCCGTTCACCGTGGCGCGCCAGTTCGCCTCGCTGGATCTGCTCAGCGGTGGGCGTGCAGGGTGGAACGTGGTGACCTCGCCGCTGGAAGGATCGGGACGAAATTACGGGCGTCCGCATCCTGAGCATGCGCTGCGCTACCAGATTGCCGATGAGTACCTGGAGGTGGTGCAGGGCTTGTGGGATTCGTGGGATGACGATGCGTTCGTGCGTGACCGCGACAGCGGCACGTTTTTCGCGCCGGAGAAGTTCCGCCGCCTCGACCACAAGGGCCGCTTCTTCCAGGTGGAAGGCCCACTCAACATCCAGCGCTCGCCGCAGGGGCAGCCGGTGATCTTCCAGGCCGGATCGTCCGACGATGGCATTGCGCTGGCCGGCAAGTACGCCGATGCAGTATTCACCCACGCGCCGTCGCTGGAGGAGACCCGTACGTTCACCCAGAAGGTGAAGAACTCGGCGATCGCCCATGGCCGCAGCGCCGGTGACGTCAAGATCTTCCCGGGCATCGGCCCGATCGTCGGCCGCACGGCGGAAGACGCCGAGGCCAAGTACCAGGCGATTGCCGCGCTGGCCGGGCTGGACGATGCCTTGGCGTATCTCGGCCGCTTCTTCGACCACCATGATTTCAGCCAGTACGACCCGGATGCACCGTTCCCGGAGCTGGGTGACATCGGCGCCAATTCCTTCCGCTCCACCACCGACCGCATCAAGCAGGACGCGCGCGAGCAGGGCCTGAGCCTGCGCCAGGTGGCACTGCAGGCGGTGAGCCCGCGGCCGAACTTCATCGGCACGCCGGAACATGTGGCCGACGAACTGATCCGCTGGTTCGACGCTGGCGCCAGCGATGGCTTCATCCTCGGCTTCGCCGCGCAGCGCGAAGGCCTGGATGATTTCGTAACGCTGGTGCTGCCCCTGCTGGAAGCACGCGGTTACCACCGCAGTGCACTGGAAGGACAGACCCTGCGCGACCACCTGGGCCTGCCACGCAAGGCAAGCCGTTACAGCACCGATGCCGAGCCGGCGCGGAAGGCGGGATAAGGCGATGAGCGGAGACACTTCGGTAGCGCCGGGCCATGCCCGGCGGAATTCGCCGGCAACGGGCGTACTGCCCGAAATCGCGGCACGTGCCGACCAGGCCATCGCGATCCGCCACGACCTGCATCAGCACCCGGAACTGGCCTTCGAAGAACACCGCACCAGCGCCCGCGTGGCCGAGCTGCTGCAGCAATGGGGCTACGCGGTCAGCACCGGCATCGGTGGCACCGGCGTGGTCGGTACGCTGCAGCGCGGGCAGGGCCGTCGTCGGTTGGGTCTGCGCGCCGACATCGATGCGCTGCCGATCCATGAAGAATCCGGGCTGGCCTATGCCAGCCAGCGCGAAGGCCTGATGCACGCCTGCGGCCACGATGGCCACACCGCCATCCTGCTCTCGGCTGCCCACTACCTTGCGCACCACGGGCGTTTCGATGGCACCTTGCAGCTGGTGTTCCAGCCGGCCGAGGAAACCGGCTCGGGTGCTTCGAAGATGATCGCCGATGGCCTGTTCGAACGCTTCCCGGTCGATGCCATCTATGGCCTGCACAACTGGCCGGGCGTGCCGGTGGGGCACTTCGGCTTCGTCGACGGACCGGCGATGGCCTCGGTGGACTGGGCGCGTCTGCGGGTGATCGGCAAGGGCGGCCACGGCGCCGAGCCGCAGGGCAGCGTCGATCCGATCCTGGCTGCCGCGCACATCATCACCGCGCTGCAGAGCGTGGTGTCGCGCAACGTCGATCCGCGGCAGATGGGCGTGGTCACCGTCGGCTCGATCCATGGTGGGCAGGCGGCCAATGTCATCCCCGATGTGGTGGAGCTGAAACTGACCGTGCGCGCCTACCTGCCAGAGGTGCGCGATACGCTGCGCCGGCGGGTCACCGACATTGCCGAGCAGATCGCCGCTGCCTTCGGTGCGCGTGCCGAGATCGAATTCCCGCGCGGCTTCCCCAGCGTGATCAACCACCCCGAGCAGACGGCCTACGTCCGCGAGGTGGCGATACAGGGGTTCGGTGCAGGGCAGGTGGTGGAGGCCTTCGCGCCGCGTACCGCCAGCGAGGACTTCGCCTTCCTGCTGCAGGCGCGGCCGGGCAGCTTCGTGTTCGTCGGCAACGGCGACAGCGCGCCGCTGCACAGCCCGCGCTATGTGTTCAACGACGCGGCCATCGCCCCGGCGGCCAGCCTGTGGGCGCGTCTGGCCGAGCACTATCTGGTGGAGGACGTGGCATGAGCGTGCGGTACGACAACGATCGCTTCCTGTACACCTCGGTGGACGACCCGCTGGCGCGCCCATTGTTCGACGGCCTGGAGCAGGAGTACGACCACCGCTATGCGGACGTGCGCCGGCGTATCGGTGGCAGTGCCCGCGAGGAGTTGCAGCGCTATCCGGCCGAAGCCTTCGCTGCCCCGGTCGGTGCGTTCGTGCTGCTGCTGCGCGACGGCGTGGCGATTTCCGGCGGCGCGTTCATGCCGCATCGCGATGAGGACACCGCAGAGTTCAAACGCATCTGGACGCTGCCTGGCCTGCGTCGGCAGGGCATCGCCCGGCGCGTGCTGCAGGAACTGGAAGACCAGGCTGCACGGCAGGGCTATCGGCGCGTGTTCCTGACCACCGGCTTCCGCCAGCCCGAGGCGGTCGGCCTGTACCTCAGCCACGGCTACACCGCGTTGTTCGATCTGCATGCGGACCCGGAAACCATCGCGCATCTGCCGTTCGAAAAACACCTGGTGCCACAGCCACAGTCACAGGCGGGCGACGCAGCTACCCTCGCACTGCATGGAGCGGCGGCATGAGTACGCCTTCCACTGCCATCGAGGGCATTGTCCGCCAGCCGGCCACGGCGTTGAAGATCGTGCCGGCGCGGCATCCGTTGCAGGTGATCGGCACGGTATTGGCACTCGCGCTGATCCTGATCGGCCTGCAGTCGGTGCTGGGCAATCCGCGCTGGGGCTGGGGCACGTTCGCCGAGTGGTTCTTTGCCCGGCCGGTACTGGAAGGGTTGGGGCGAACGCTGCTGCTGACCGCACTCGGTACCGGCCTCGGCTTCGCGCTGGGCACCTTGCTGGCCTTGGCCCGCGTCTCCGGTTCACCGCTGTTGTCGGCGGTGTCGTGGGGCTATGTGTGGCTGTTCCGTTCGATTCCGCTGCTGGTGCTGTTGCTGCTGCTGAACAACCTGGGTTACCTGTACAGCACCATCGAACTGGGCGTTCCATTCACCGGCATCAGCCTGTTCTCGTACCCGACCACACAGCTGATCGGCGTGTTCACTGCCGCCGTGCTCGGCCTCACCTTGAACCAGGCGGCGTTCTCGGCCGAGGTGATCCGTGGTGGCATCCTGTCGGTCGACCACGGCCAGTACGAGGCGGCCGCAGCGTTGGGCCTGCCGCGTGGGCGCCAGGTGCGCCGCATCATCCTGCCGCAGGCGATGCGCTCGATCCTGCCCGCAGCGTTCAATGATGTGATCGGCCTGGCCAAGAGCACCTCGGTGGTCTACGTGCTGGCGTTGCCGGAGCTGTTCTACACCGTGCAAGTGATCTACCGGCGCAACCTGGAGGTGGTGCCGCTGCTGATGGTGGCTACCGTCTGGTACCTGGTGATCCTGACGGTGCTTTCGCTACTGCAACGACGGGTGGAGCAGCGCTTTGCCCGCGGCCAGCTGCAGCACGAGCGCAACGTGTCGCGGGTATCGTCTGCAGCACCGCGGGCGGCGACCGCTGCACGCGTGCCCAGCCGGGCGGCATTTGCCGTGCCGATCGAGGCCGGAACGGGCGCGGCTGTGTCCCTGCAGGGCGTGGGCAAGGCCTTCGGCGAGCAGACGGTGCTTGATGACGTGCATCTGGAACTGAGGGCCGGCAGCGTGACGGTGCTGATCGGTCCGTCCGGTGCGGGCAAGTCCACGCTGCTGCGGCTGATCAATCATCTTGAACGCGCTGACAGCGGCTTCGTCACCGTGGGCGGCCAGCTGATCGGTTACCGCCGCGACGGCGACACCCTGTACGAGCTGCCGGAAGGCGAGATCCGTCGTCGCCGCGCAGAAGTCGGCATGGTGTTCCAGGGCTTCAATCTGTTCCCGCACATGACCGCACTGGAGAACATCATCGAAGCGCCCATCGCGGTGCGCGGCATTTCGCGCGCCCAGGCCGAGCAGCAGGCACGCACCCTGCTGGAGCGGGTGGGGCTGGCCGACAAGGCCGATGCTTTCCCGCGCCAGCTGTCTGGTGGCCAGCAGCAGCGTGTGGCCATCGCCCGCGCGCTGGCCCTGCAGCCGAAGGTACTGCTGTTCGACGAGCCGACCTCCGCGTTGGACCCGGAGCTGGTGTCGGAGGTGCTGAGCGTGATCGAGGAACTGGCCAGTTCCGGCACCACGCTGGTGATCGTCACCCACGAACTGGGCTTCGCCCGCCGCGTGGCCGACCACGTGGTGATGATGGACCAGGGCCGGGTGATCGAGCAGGGCACGCCGGACGCGCTGTTTGAACACCCGCGCCAGCAACGCACCGCCGATTTCCTGGCCAAGACCCTGTAACCCTTTTTCGAGAACCGCCATGAGCCCAGCATCGCAGCGACGCCCCGCCCGCAGCACCCTGTTGATCGTCGGTGTACTGGTCATCGGCATTGCCGGCATCGTCTATTCGCGCGTGCGCCAGGGCCCCGACGGCGTGCCCGTTGCGGCGACCTCGCTGGCGGCCAGCAACGCGCAGATACTGAAGGGCACGCCCGATCCGAAGGCGCAGGCGCTGATTCCGGCCGGCTATCGCTTCGTCACCCCCGGCGCGTTCACCATCGCCACCCATCCCGGCCAGCTGCCATTGGCCGACTACGGTGCCGACAGCAAGGAAGTGGTGGGCGTGGAGCCGGACATCGCGCGGTTGATCGCCGATGGCCTGGGCCTGAAGCTGGTGGTGGTGCCGGTGGCCTGGGCCGACTGGCCGCTGGGGCTGGAATCGGGCAAGTACGATGCGGTGCTGTCGAACGTGACGGTCACTGAAGAACGCAAGAAGAAGTTCGATTTCTCCAGCTATCGTTTCGACCTGCTGGGCATCTATACCCGCACCGATGGCCCGATCCAGAAGATCGCCGCACCGGCCGACATTGCGGGGCTGAAAGTGGTGGTGGGGGCCAGCACCAACCAGGACCAGATCCTGCGCCAATGGGACAAGCAGAACATCGCCGCAGGCCTGAAACCGGTGGAGTACCAGTACTTCGATGATGCGGTGATCGGGCGGTTGGCAGTGATCACCGGCCGCGCCGACGTGTCGTTCGAGCCGAATGCCACCGGCGCCTATTCGGCGCGCGATGGCAAGGTGCGCCGGGTCGGCCTGTTCCCGGGTGGCTGGCCGGACGCAGCGGCGATTTCGGTGACCACCCGCAAGGGCAGTGGCCTGGCCGATGCGGTGACCCAGGCATTGAACACCCAGATCAGCAGCGGTACCTACGCAAAGGTGCTGGCGCGCTGGAATGTGGCCGAAGAAGCGGTGCCGCAGTCGCAGACCAATCCGCCGGGGTTGCCGGGGTTCTAGCGATGCCGCTTGGTAGGCGTCGAGCTTGCTCGACGGAAGGCGTGCCGACCAAGGTCGGCATCTACCGGAGGGCGTGCCAACCAACGGTTGGCACCCACCGGAATGCGAGGCGGGGCATGCCGATCAAGGTCGGCCTCCACCGGGGTCAGGGCTGCCAATCGATGTGTTCCAGGCGGGCGCCTCCATTGCCGTGAAAGAAGCGGATCGCGGCGAAGCACGCCTCGATGCCGATGCACCACGCCAGGGGATAGCCATCCACCTGGCCATTGTCGAGCCGGAAATAGGCGTTGCCGGCGCGGTGTTCGTTTCCGCAGGAGTGGAAGCCGCCGTCGCCGGGCTCGCGCAGGTACATCAGCCATGCATGCTCGGCATTGCGCAGCATGCACAGCGATGGACCGTCGGGCACCGATGCCCACAGTTCGAACTGGGGCATGGATGCGGCCAGCGCCAGTGCGCTGGCCAGCTGATCGTCGGTAGCGGCGGCGACAGGGCTGCCATCGAGTACAAGTTCGATCACTTCGGTTCCTGCATCGGCATTACTGCCAACGTGCCTCCAGGGTGCGGAACGGGCCATCGAGCAGCACGCCATCCTTGTCGAAGTTCCGTACCGATCGCCCATCCACGCGCACGTCCTTGGGCAGGGTACGGCTGGGCCACCATACGCGTACCGGCGTGCCCTTGCGCAGCCCTTTGCCGAGCGACACGGTCAGGTTGCCGTCGCGCTGCCGCGCCTGCATCTGCAGGGTGCCATAGGCGGTGGGCAGGCGGTCCACGGCCAGGCCCTCGCCAGCGACCCAAGAAGGGGGCGTGCCCGGCAGCAGCGACAACGCGTCGTCATCCTCGCGCATCAGCATGCCGAACAGGGTGCGGCCGTATTCGGCGCCGATCCAGGTGTGCGGCATGTCGCCCAGGTAGCGTGGGAAGCGCAACCGCGAGTGCACGACCTCGGCCAGCACCTGCCATTCCAGCGGCCTGCGATCGTGCAGCAGGCCCTGCAGCAGCTCGTCGGCCGCTTCGGGCTGGCCCAGGTGCACGTAGCTCAGCACGTTGCGGATTTCATACGGTGTGTAGGCATACAGCGCACCAGGCTGGTTGCGCTTGCGCACATCGTCCAGGTAGCGGGCGAAGGTGGTGCGCAGGGCCTCGGCCGGCAGCACGCTCTGCGCACCGGTGGGATCCAGCGCGATCGATACACCGGTCGGGTCGCCATCGCCGAGGTCGGCCGATGACGGAATGAAGTCGATGCCCTTCCACGCCATCGTCGCGCGGATCGAGGCGTGCAGTGCGTCATACAGCGCCTTGTACTGTTCGCGCGCCCACGTGGCGGTTTCGTGGTCGCCCAGCGATTCGGCCAACCACGCGCCGTCATGCCAGCCCTTCAGACCCCAGTAGTCGTCCCAGTAGCTGTGTGTGGGTGAGGGGTAGCCTTCGTGGCTGATCGACGGCGCAAGGATGCCGGCGAAGCGCTCCGGCGATGGCTGGTCGGCCATGTAGCCCGGCACCAGCGTGCGTTCGCGCAGTTCCTGCAGGAAGCGCAGCGCAGCCTTCACCTTGGGCAGGTAGGCACGCACGCTTTCCGGCCCGCCATCGAGCCGGGCGACATCGGCAACGAGGGTGACGTACTGGCCCTGGCTGTCGTACTCGATGTCCGAGCCGAAGCCGGTATTGACGCTGCCATCGTCGTTGAGGATGGGCGACACCAGGCCATTGCCGTGCACGCCGTGTTCGCTGTACCAGGCCAGGTAGTCGCGTGCCACTTTCGCTTCGCCCATGCGCAGCAGCACGGCCGAGGTGGCCATGCCATCGCGGATGAAGGAGCGGTTGTAGTTGCGCGGACCGGGCTGCATGGCCGGGCCGGTCTGGTTGATCAGCATGTAGGCGGCCTGCGCGCGCAGCATGTCCACCAGTGAAGGGTCGGGCAGGCGCAGGCCGACCTGGCCCAGCCGCGCCTGCCAATCGGCGGAGGCGCGACTGGCCAGCGTGTCGAACGCCTTGTCACCGTCGCGCGGCAGCGAGGCGAGGTTGAGGGCCGGTGCTTCCGGCAGCACGCCATTGGCATCGGCGGTGGCGGTACCGAGCGGGAAGACCACCACCACCGCGTCGCTGGCACCGGGTGCCAGGGTGACGCGGTAGCTCAACGCCGCCGCTGCCAGGCCTGCGGCATCGCTGGACTGCTGAGCGGCAGGCAGCTGCCCGCTGGCGATGGCCGTGGTGATCTCGGTGTCGCCTTCGTTGCCGAAGGGGGCGGTGCCAGCGGCATCCACTGCGCTGAGGGACTGCAGCAGCATGCGGCCATTGACGCGCACGCTGTTGCCTTCGACGGCCACCTGGCGGATCGGCGACAGGCCACCGTTCTGCCACGGCGGGTTCATCTGCATCGGTCGCACTGCGAGGGTCAGCGTGCCTTCGATGGCCGCGCTGCCGGTGTTGCGCAGGCGATGGCGCACGAAGGTGACCGGTTGCCCGTCGCGCTCGATGGCAAAGGCTTCGCTGCGCAGTTCCAGCCCGGGCTGCGGTGACCATGTGGCAGACGGCATCGGCTTCCAGCCATCGCGCAGTGCGTGCTGCACCGGTTGTTCGGCGGCACCGGTCGCGCGGCCATCGGCACTGCGCCAGATCGGCTGCACCAGCGGTGCGCCCTTGTAGGCTTCGATGTTGCCGTATTCGTCGAAGATCGATTTCTGCCGGCCCGCATGCACGCCGACTGCGGTCCAGTAGGTCTGCTGCATGTGCAATGAGGCAGGGAACAACGCGCGCTGCGCGCCACTGGCGGCGATCTGGTAGCGCTTCATCGGCGTCATCACCGCCTTCGGGCCGAGCAGGCGGATGCGTTTGACCTGGGGTGCATCGCCTTCCACGGTCAGCCGCAGTGCCTTGATGTCCAGTGGCGCGTCGGCCGCCAGCCAGCTCTGCTGCCGGGTCGCCGCCTGCGCGTCGCGCGCCAGTTCCTGCCAGCGGCCCTGTGCGTCCTGCGCCTGCAGTCGTGCAGCGCCGTGCACGTTGGCCCAGTCCACCGCCAGCCCGGTGCTGGGCTGGGCACGGGGCAGGGTGATGTCGAGCGTGTGGATGCCGCCTTTGCCTGCGGGGATGGCAACCGTGCCGCCGCCCTGCCACAGCGCAGCAGACTGGGTGGCGTCCAGCCCGGTCACCCGTGCGCTGAGCGTGGTGTCGAGCGGCTCCATTTCGAAGATGGATACGCCCCAGTCGGAGGTGCGCTGCGGGCTGGCCAGACGCAGGTAGCGGGCCTGTCGCGGCGCGAAGTACAGGGTCTCGATGCCACCCAGCGAATCGCCCATCACGTAGGCGCTCTGCCACTGCTTGCCGTCGAGCGAGGTCTGCAGCGAATAGCCTTCGGGGTTGGAGACATCCCAGGTGAGGCGTGCACCGGCCAGCATCGCAGGCTTGCCGAGATCGACCTGGAACCAGTGGCCGGGGCTGAACGCGCCGCCGGTCACCGTCTTGGGATCGTTGTCGATCAGGTGGCTGATCGCCATCGCCGGAACCTGCTGCGACGACGCGCTGGCCTGCCATTGCGCGCGCGGTGGCAGGTTCTGTGCGGTGGCGGTGGCGGCCAGTGACAGGCCGAGCAGCAGGGCCGCGGCAAGGCGCCGGTTCGGCAGGCGGGGAGCGGTCCAGCGGTCAGCGCACAACGTCATTGCGAAGGCCTCACATCGGCAGGGCCCGGGAACGGGCGGGCCTACGCTAGCAAGGGATGTAACCGGTTACATGACGCGTCGCAATATTTCCCGGGCGGGTCTTGGCACGAGGTTTCATGAATGCGCACAGATGCGCTCGCGCAGCCAGCGATGTGCCGGATCGCGATGCACGCGTTCGTGCCAGAGCATCACCATCTCGAACCCGGGCACATCAATGGGCGCCGCAACCGCCTTCAAGGCCGGGTCCTGCGCGACCAGGCGCGAGGGCATCATCGCCACCAGGTCCGTGCGCAGCAGCACGCTGCGCAGGAACAGGAAGTGCGGCACCGACAGCACCACGTTGCGACGCGCGCCTACATGCGCCAACGCACTGTCGGTGCCGCCATGGAAACCGCCGCCATCCGGTGACACGATCACGTGGTCCAGCGCGCAGAACTGCTTGAGCGTCGGCCGCCGCTTCAGTCGTGGATGGTCGCGACGCCCGGCCAGTACGTAGCGTTCCTGGAACAGCGGACGATGGTGCAGGGAGGGAGGCGCGTCGGAGGTGATGTGGAGGGCGAGATCGATCTCGCCGCGTTCGCTCTGCGCCACCATCTGCGCCGGCGCCAGGCTGACCACGGCCAGGCGCGTGCCGGGTGCGCGCACGCGCAGGTCGGCCAATGCCGGCAGGACGATCGTGGTTTCGCCGAAGTCCGACGCCATGATCCGCCAGGTCTGCTTGGCCTGGGCCGGATCGAACGCCTGCACCGGTGCGACCGCACGCTGCAGTGCAGCCAGTGCGTCGGCCAATGGTTCGCGCAGCGCATCGGCACGTGCGGTGGCACGCATGCCGCGTGGCCCCGGCAGCAGCAGCGGATCATCGAACAGGTGGCGCAGGCGCGCCAGCTGCACGCTGACCGTGGGCTGGGCCAGATGCAAGCGTTCGGCCGCGCGGGTGACGTTCTGCTCTTCCAGCAAGGCCTGCAGGGTTACCAGCAGGTTGAGGTCGATGCGACGCAGGGTATTGTCCATGGCAATGTCGAGGATTGCAGGAATTCATTTCAACTATAGCGTGGCGGCACCCAACATGGCCGGCATTCCCTCCCTGGTACCACCATGAACGTTCTGCTTGTCTACGCCCACCCCGAACCCACCTCGCTCAATGGCACCCTGAAGGCCTTCACCGTCGAGCACCTGCAACGCGCCGGCCACACCGTGCAGGTGTCCGACCTGCATGCCATGCAATGGAAGGCGCAGATCGATGCCGACGATCACCCCGGGCGGGATCCTTCGGTGCCGTTCCACGCGTCACTGGATTCGCGCGACGCCTTCAGGACCGGCCGGCAGAGCGCCGACATCGCCGCCGAACAGGAAAAGCTGCGCTGGGCCGATGCGGTCATCCTGCAGTTCCCGCTGTGGTGGTTCTCGATGCCAGCCATCCTGAAGGGTTGGGTGGATCGCGTGTATGCCTATGGTTTTGCCTATGGCGTGGGCGAACACTCCGACCGGCATTGGGGCGACCGCTACGGCGAGGGCGCGATGTCCGGCAAGCGCGCGATGCTGGTGGTCACCACCGGTGGCTGGGAGTCGCATTACGGTCCGCGCGGCATCAATGGGCCGATCGACGATGTGTTGTTCCCGATCCAGCACGGCATCCTGTTCTATCCCGGCTTTGACGTGCTGCCCGCGCATGTGATCTACCGCAGCAGCCGTATCGATGAGGCGTCCTTGCCTGGCGTGCTGGAGGGGCTGGGCGCGCGGCTGGATGGGCTGGCGAGCGATCCGGTGATTGCCTACCGGCGGCAGAACGGCGGTGATTATCTGATCCCTGCACTGAGCCTGCGGCCTGAGTTGGCCGAGGGTGAGGCAGGGTTGGGAGTTCACCTCGAACTGTGAGTGGCGCATTCGCCTCTGGAAACGCGACGGAGATTCTGTAGGTTCGGCAGTCTGGCGGTGCTCGCGGTTGGTCGCGCGGATGGGTTCTGCATAATTTTCATGTTCTCTCCTTGCGGCTACTGCCTCTTCGCCAAGTGCGAAATCAAGAAAGCTGGCTCGGTGGTCGGAGGAAATTTCTTGACCCGCGTATACGTTCTTGGCTACAAAATCTGCGTCGAAAACCACAAGGTTTGAGTAGGAGCCGTTCCATGTGCCTTCACTCAGCAACAGTTGTTGCTGACCACCACTGGATGTGAACGACAATGTGGCGGTCTGATCTAAGGTCATGCCCAGGGTTGCTCGCGACGTTAGGTGGGCGCCGTTTCCTTCGCCGCAAGACCTCAGGATTGCGGCGAGTGTTGACTTACCTCGCCCGTTCTCGCCGAACATCAACGTGACCTTGGAGAAATCTGGGCTCGGGCCTGCTGCTGCGAACAGGCCAATTCCTGAAAGTTGATCAATCCTGGTTAGCATTTGGTTCCCCCTTACTCGTTTTCTACAGCGAGACCAGTCTCCACTTTGTCCGGGTCAGTTAGCTCGTCGTTCTCTAAGTAGTGTCGCAAGACGGATTCGGGCTGCTGACCATGGAATAGGGCTCGGAGGATCACACCCGCCAGCAGCATCATTTCCTTGCCATCGAGTGAGAACATCAACCCCTTGCCTCGATGGACGATTGGCTCGACACCAGCTACCTTCGCTCGCCCAAGCTCCTTCCGTGTTGCATAGCGCACGTTCATCCCTGCCATCTCACACACTTCGACTAATCGCGGTATTGAAACTGCGATGCAGACATTCATGCGGCCGAAAAGCAGATCCATCTTGATCTCGTCCGCCAGAACACCAGAGAACACCGGCGGTGCAAGAGGCACGTGCATGCAATCTGCCAAGCGAATGATGTGGTAGTCCTGCTCCACATCCCCCTCAATACTCAACGCCATGAGAAACATCAGGTGCCCGCGTGGAGCCATATCGCCTGCGTAGGCGCCCATGAAGATGGGCCCCTTCACATCATAGGCCCAGCTCTGCGCCACTTTCGCCTTCTCGGTTAGGCTCACCAGCGACTCATTCCAACTTGCTATCTCAAAGAAGGGCGCTGGAATTCGGACTTCCTCTCCTGTGTCTGGGTCCGTCGCCTTACCCGTGGTCATGACATGTCGCAAGTGAGTCATGCGGGCCTTCTGACGTAGTATGCGCTCCATCTGCTTTACGGTTTTCGCACTCTCTGTCTTCTTGACGATCTCGCGGAAGGCCTCACGTCCAGAGGCTTCGTAGAACATCGCAAGGTCCATGACTTGCTTGTTACGCTTTCCTTCCTTGACCTCGATGTACGACATGCGCTGGTCCGCCGAGATGCTCAAGATGTCGCCCACCTGGACAAAGGAGGTCAAGTCGGTAATGAGTGGCATGCAGCCAGGGTCTTGCTCCCGAAGCTCTCGGGCCATACGAAGTACGGACTCGAAATTTGACTGAGACAGATCAGGCTGACTATGAGACTTGTAGATGCGGCGGGCATAGCACAACTGGCCGCCTAGCATTCCCCACGCGATGGTGTCAGCGATTGCGCGAAACAGCAGTTGCTCGGAGACATCCAGCGGCTCCCCGTTGGTAATACGGTCGGCCATCTTCTCTTGGGCAGCAAACATTCCTCCATGTGCCAGCTCGTGAAACTTGCGCCGCAGGTTTGCGTCGTCCTTCATCCGTTCCGGACTCAGCTCACCCCATAGCTCGCGACTCCCGGCACACGCGAGCTCTACCAAATCCCTAGCCAAGGGTTCCAAGTCAGGCCGCAGCGACCTAAGCCTGAGTCGTTTCTCGATCTTCTCTGGGATTTTGGGCTCGCTCATGTCGTTCCTTGACTGGTAGGTACCTATTGCGACTGCTTGATTCGTCAATTTGCGATGCCGGCCGCAACCGGACCTCACTCATAGAATCTTGCTCTTACAGGTCCGGCTTCAGCCCATGCCAGACATTGCCCCGCGGAGATCCTGGATGGTCATAAAGATCCCTGCCCGCTCTGGGCAGGGACCGTACAGATCAAGCGGCAGGCAGCCCTGTCGCGCCAGGTGCTTCGAGCAGAATCTTATCCAGATAGGGAAGCGCCGCGGGGTCACGCTCGCGGAAGTACTGGTGAGCCTTGTTGGGCAACCAGACTTCGTTAAAGTGAAGGCGGAATGCATGGAGGTATCCAACTGGGTACATCTTTGCATCGCAGACGCGCCCGTCTGCATAGCGATGCTTGTAGGTGGGCATCTTGGACGTGTCCACCCCTTGATCTCGCAGCCACTTGGCGAACATCTTGCCTTCAGAGATGTCAGGGACCATGCGTTCGGGCAGCGTGTAGCCACGGGCCTCGAGGGGGGCGATCAAAGAAATCGCCAACTCGCTCAGGATAGAGAAGTGCGTGTAGGGAACTCGGTCCTTGTTGGCAAGGTAGCGCTGGATGTGATGCGGGAGGCCAGGCGCAGGAGCGCCACTAGGCTGGCGCCCAGATAGCCACTCGCGTACCCAACGTGCCACAGCTACGGCAAACTTCGGCGAGAGCCACTGAGCCAAGTGGACGGCGACGTCCGGGTGCACCCAGGTACCCTGCGGGCCAGATCCGCCCTTAACTACTTGAACGAGAAGCGATGTCGGGATTCCGACATCGGTCGAAAGCTCTCCCAGAAAGGCGGCCGTAGTGGCGTTCTCAAAGTAGTGCCCAAGACGCTTGCCGACCGCCTGACACATGGCGGTTGCATTGATGTACCCATCGAGCTTGCGCTGCTCAATCAGGGTGTTCTCCATCTGTCGATGGATCAGGTGCAGCGACAGCTGCTGGGTGTTGTTGGTCATCTCGACTTGCCTTTTGTTTGGCAGGCGAGCCTTGGCCTCAACTAGCGGAACTACGACGCACGTCACAAATCGTTAGTAACGATCAATTGACACGTATGTCATACGGCGTATGATTCGCTCCGTTACTTCTAGGTAAGTTGTTGCCCTGCTCGGCACTGCTTGCGTAACACCGCCCTGCCTAGCGCCAACTAGGTGGGGCTTTTTATTGCCCCGACGGTGGCCGGGGAGTCCCGACGGCCACAAGATAGTGAGGCCATTTAGCGTCGTCAACGCCAAATGTAGTGAAATTCTCGAAACCGTTGTGCCACAAAGGTTTGGGCGCGCATTGACAGCCGTGCGAAAAATAATGCAGGTGGAACTGCCAAAACGATGTGCGCAGTCAAGCCTGAAAAGCGCCATTTTGGCAATACAGCGTTCTCCTGAAGTGGAACAATGACAGATTCACTGGGTCTGCACCCTGTCGGCTGTGGATATTTCTGTGGATAATTTTTGAGGCGGGCGGTCGTGACCTTCTTCCGCTAAGCGACGGGCGCCCGAGCCGAAACGTTTACGGCAGATCGATCTAGGTGCCCTTGGTTGACTGTGGCCATCTTGGCTTGACTAGTCGTACTGACTTGCTGCTTCAACAGGCTCGCGGAACTGAACTAGCGCCTTTCTAGGGCGTAAGACCGCAGCCAACACCTGGCCGCTTGCCGCCTCTTCCGGAGATCGCGCCTACTCCATGAGCGCGCACCGAGCGTCCGCTTCCGGCCAGAAGCGGACGTCCAACGCCTGAATTAAGCCGAGCCGCTAAGCGGCTTCGGCTTGAATGATGGGATGCCCCTTTTCCCTAGTCATCACGCGGCTTCGATGAGCCAGGCCGATACTGAATCGGGACACGGCATCTTGAAGGGAGTCCATCCATCAATCTGCGCAAAGCGTCTTAGGGTGGACAGGGCGGCGCGCCCACCGTCACGTACATCTGACCGTCGTCCATTGGCCATGGGTGAATCCCGACAGACCAGAGCGCACGCTCCAGATGGCTTGTGAGCGCATACACGCCTTCAGTGGTGAAATTCTCAGGCACTTCGAAAAGCGTGCGCAGATCACCATGGAGTAGGCTCGACCATCTGCCTAGCTGCAGCGGTGCCAAGGCTGCCTGGATGGGTTCGTGCCCCCCCGCAGTGGCTCCAGAGCTGTGTGGGTCACCACTCGACTTTTTATGGCCATCGACGTGGCCACACCACTGCGCCACATGCTCGATGAGTGGGCCAACATAACTAAGTGCAGTTTCCAGCAGCTCGTTGACATCTTCGGAGGCTTGATACCTCACGTGCGCCTGTTGCAACGCCACGATGATGTCAGGGACATACCCTTTGATAAAAGCTGCATAGCGAGCGCTCGCCTCCGTATCGACGGAGGCCGTCGCACGTGAAATGTAGTACTGGCTCGGAACCGTGGAGATTGCGCGATGCAGGATGTGCGTGAATGGCCCGGCCGGGCATGTACCTTCACTATCCTGAAGGACATGCCTTTCACTGAGGCTCGCCGACACCAGCATCTTAGCCATGGTGTGAATTGAGGCGCGCTGCGCGTCAGGTCGGTCTGACAGCAAGCCTTGTGCGACCGGCCAGCCGAGCACGATGTGTTGTTTTTTAATGCCGTTTCGAGAAACGCTCACGCATCTACCCACGCCGACGCCGTCAGGCCGCGGGCTGCTTGTTTGCGCCGGCAGTCGGGGATCACCCATGTCCAGCTCCTGCAGCGTCTGGGCATAGTTCCGTGCGATCGTGATGCCATCGAGCATGTGAAGGGGAAAGACAGCGGAGAAATCCTCGACCGATTCCCGCACGGCCTTAGTCAGCAATACCGCATGCTCCTCGCCCAAATCGGCTGGCATGCTAAGTGTGTACTCACGCAGACGCGGTGCAGGCGGCGATGGCGATGGCGATGGCGCTACGCGCGGGAACGACGGTGGATGAACTGACGACTGAACGTCCTCCACAGCATCTTGCACCAAGTGGACCACGGCTTGGCCGGAACGTCGACCTAGTGCCCCGGATAGTTCTGGCATCGGCGATGCGGCGATGAAAAAATCATCGCTGCAGGCGGCGCAGATTTCACTGAGCTCGCCGGCGGAAACAGACACTCCCTCGCTGGCCGCCCCAATCAGCACACTGGAATCGTCCAGCGGAAGGATACATGCATCCAGGTCCTGGGTGCCAACTAGCAACAGGGGAGCCCAATCCATCTTGCTTGAACGCGCAACAGCGATGCAATCGGGCAAGATCACCGATTGCAGAGAAGCCTTAGTCCAGGCGAGCTTGGAAAGGGCGCTATCCCAAGCGCCAAAATTGCCTTCTGCCAGCGTGGCTTGGTGAGAGCGAGCGATGATCACGGGGAGTTGCCTGACAATTTCTGCTTGCACCCCACCGAACGTCCAGTCGAACTCCGGAATGAAATCTTCAAAGTTTTCACGAACATGATACGCAAGCGTGCGCTCCAGGAGCGCCGGGATAACGTCGTGGCCCTCTGCTTCCAAGCGCTCGACCACACCTGACGTTATGGCTCGCACTTGAGCAGTTGGAGTTGGGGCATCAACGTCTAGCAGTTTGCGAAGGCCAGCCGGGCTCCCCACGCTGTTGAGCATCGCTTGTGTAATCTTTTCGCCTGCGTCACCCAAGGCGGAGCGAATGTACGCGGTCCTGAGAACCAGATGAGTTACAAGTGCGCCGATCCGTTCGGCGTCGAGCTGATCCCCTGCCAGTGAGATGCGCGCATACTGCAGGTCCGACTGCACACGCGACTCCTGATCGGTAATTACGTCGTCCAGTGTGCGCTCGCCGTTCGTAGCAGCCCTTGAGTAGAAGTGCTCTCGAACGCCGACGTGGCTAATAGCTAGTTTGCGAGGAGGATTACCTCGGAAGTGCCACCAAGTGCATTCGCCATCACGTTCCTCTCGATCCGAGGCGAGAAAGCCTCGTTGAAGGAAGCGGGGAATGTAGTGCTGCCGTTTACCTGCCATGGTTGAAATCCTTATTCGTGCAGATCGCCCTTCGGTTGTCGCGCGGTACTCGCGTGGAAGCGTGCACCAAGCAAGGCTAGCGGTTCGCCAGGTGCCAAGGTAGATTGCTGAAAATTTTCCTCGGACCCATGGTCAGAGGACGATCATGCCCGTTCATTGCCAGCCACAGGTATAACTTACCTAGTAAGCAGGATTGTTCATATACACGCGCCTTGCGACGATGGAGGATGTTCGCGCGGATTTCGACAAGATCCGCGCTGACGAAGGAACAGGTTGAGCCTTAGCACGCCAGTCGACAGCTGTTCGCGATCGTCGAATCGTCCAGTGAATCGCACAGGGTTTCGTAGACGGTCGTCAGCCGTTTAGTGCGTACTGCCTGTCGAACTCTACTGGGGACAACCCGTCGTTGCGACCCACATGTGCCGCGCGTGCCATAGTGCAGCCATAGGTTGGTCATGTGCGTGCAATCCTTGCTCACCCCACCACGGCAGCAATGTCGCTGTTGCGTCATTGCCGACATGGTCTGTCCTTGCCATGCTCACTGCGACGTCTCCCTGCCTGTTGCTATCGGACAGGAGCGGACATATCGAACTGCATAGCCCGTCGATAAGAGTCGAGCAGCTATGTATGTGGACGCAGACGCGCTGAGCAGCTACTAGGCACCCAAGTTTGGACAAGACTTGAAGGGCAATAGGTCAGCTTCCGCCTGCGCAATCAAGACGCAGGCCGCGTTGTCCGCTTGAACCCGATTCGTTTCAGCCACCTCGGTTGGCGTCGCGAGCCGGCGCGTCCAATCGGGAAGCATCTCGCCGTCCGCGGAACTCCACCGAAGGGCCAGTCCGCTCGAGATAGGCAAGGTGAACCCCGAGCCGAGGTCGGGTGGAAACGGAGTGTCTCCCAACACGAAGGCCGTTCCGACCGGAGCGTCCAGGATCTCTACGCTGTGCCGCGCCAGTTGGAAGAAGACGCGCTCAATCGTTTGTGGATCGAGCGCGATCTGCGAGGGCAAGATTGGGTCGTTCGGAGGCCGGGTGAGCACATCGTCCATCTCCTCAAGTAACGCTTCCTCATCCCGTCCCCGAATGAAGTCGTAGGTACACGCAGCTTCCTCAGGCCCGACCCCATAGTTGCTCAAGCTGACCTGATCTCACTCAGAGACTGATTGAACGCGTCAGCCAGCGCGACAGCGAGCTCTTTCGACCTGCGGTGGCCCATGTTCAAGGTGTCCGGATGTCGACAAGCGCTGAAGGCCACGAACCATCGAAGGAAGATCTGGTCCTCTACCGAGCCCACTGCACCTAGCGTGTCCAAATTCGAGAACGCCTTCGCTGCCCTGGCCTCGAAGTGACCCGCCGCACGCTCCAACGCATTGGAGGGGCGCCCCCCCGCGTCATAGATCGTGTAGAGCCAATCCTGACTCATTAACTTCTTCGGGCCGACCTTCTTCGTGCGGTTGTCTTGTAGGGACCAGACTTCTCCATTTCCGGGCCCGAATCGTCGCTGCCAGAACTGGGGCACGTAGTGTTGGTTCCGGGTTTCGAGCGGATCGTGATCGTTAGCGGGAGCTATGGCCTATCTTACCTTCGAGCTCAGACGACAGTATCTGCTATGGGTGGATAGCGGACTCTAGCATTTTCGGTCGCGCGGCCTCGCGCCGGCACGTCTGCTTTCGGCCAGTAACGGATATTGGGGGCAATGCAGATGCGGCAGTCCCTTCTAGCACCTAGCTCGTTGGTTGCCGCCTACTTCAACGCCTCTCTCCATGCTAGGCAACGGGTACGACGCTCAAAGTCTGTTCCTGGATACTGGGTGATCGCAATGATGTTCTCCGCCGGAACAGGTTCTGTCGAGTAATCCTCATAGTTCCCGACCTCAGGATGCTCAAGCAATCCAGCGGTCTGAAGATCCACTTGGCAAACCAAATCCACAAGCCTTTGGACTGCGCGCAAACCGGATATTGGCACCCAAGCATCGATAACCGTGGGCCTTCCCAGGCTCTGCAACACGGGCGCAATTTTCCCGTCATTCGCAAGCGCCCAGTACATGGCTTCTCCGCCCCAGTTTCGCAGAAGAGGACCAATCGCCGACTCGTCTGGCAAGTCACTCGAGAATCCGAACCAGAGTTGTCGCCTACGATTCCGTTGACCCGCAACGTTGCCGGCTTGCAATCGAGCTGCCACCTCATTTGTCAACTCATCCGCTGCATGCGCAGCGTCGATTCGCTTTAATAGAAGGTCTTCAGACAGCACTTGAAGCCCTTCGTTAAGGATTTTATGAACCTCAGTGTCAAGCAATCGCGTGCAGTGCCACCCACGCAGAGCGTAGCGTCGTAGCTCAGGGGTCAAAAACTCGTGTAGCCGGTCGTAGGTGCCGGCCCTTCCGGGACGTTCATTGAACCAAGGCTCAGACCACTGGCGCGAAGCGATCAGTGTCGAGCGCAAATGTTCGGACCAAGTGTCGGGCCTGTCAGGATCAAACGAAAGGATTTGCATAGTTCTTTGGCCATTGCACGAGACAAAAATGGCGATCTGCGCTACAGCTTCAACGGCTTGGTTTGATTAGGCCGCCAAGGGGCCGCATTGGGTCGATAGCGCCCTACGGCCAGAAGCGGGCGCCGCCTGCAAAACAAGCGGTACTTTTTGATCCGGTATGGGTGAAGGTTTACTCCCATCAGATGTGCAGGCCGTGAGCGAATCCAGCTCACCCAAAGGGATTCCGGCCAGGATCTGCCGGATCTGCACTGACCATTGCCAAAGGCTCGACGGGGACCGCTGCAGCCCGCTACGGATCTTGGTCGAATGCGAATCTCGGAGGGCATAGGTTTCGCTTCGGACGGCCGGTGGAGTCATTGGCCATCAACTTCGCGAGTAGCTCCGTGCACGCCCCGTTCGGCAGCGCTCGACAGGAGATCCGCGTCAATCTGAAGGTGGAGGCGGGTAGCGACGTCATGTGGCGCCAACGGCAGCAGCATGTCAGTCGAGCGGGGCCTGACTGCTTCTTTGAGATGACGGACCTGTGGTGGATTTTTCAGGTATGGACCGAGTTTGGCGGAAGCATCTGCCGAAGAGCTATAGAATCTTTCCGACATGCTCGACTCAATTGCCCCAGTTGGTGAAATATCAGCCATCCACATCATGGATCCTTCGAAGAACATCTCCAAGATGCGCAGGTCCACAACGGGTACGCCATCGATGGTCTCCCCGGCCCCGATAGCGTGGTTCAACACGACCACAGGCAAAATGTCGGCGCCGGCCGGAATAATAACGCCCAGCTCTTTTGCTCTTCGCCTCAGCTCGTCTGGCGCTGAGCGGGCTGCATCAGCTTTCCGGGCTACTTGCGTTACCGCGTCCAGTACCTTTTCTCGATGATTGCGCCGATCCACCGGTGAGACCGGCTGCAGAAAGCACTTGGCCTCCCCAATCAGCAGTGCGTTGCCAACCACAATAAGCAGATCGACTTCTTCTTTTCGACCATGAGGCGGCGAGAATTCGAAAGAAGAGCTGCAGATGGCGGACACCTCCGCGAGTGCGGATTCCTCGATCTTCGCGTTGATGGATGACCTAGCAAATTCTTCGAACGCAGTTCCCCGCACATCTAGCGGGAAGCCGATGTTCCTAAGCCAAACGTCCATAAGCCACCGGAAGTTCGGATGGATCAAAGTGTGGCAGCAGATGGCAACACTGTTGCTATCGAGTTTGACCAACGGCGCAGCCCAGAGGCCTCCTGATTGTGAGTCGGGCGAATTACCCTTGGGGCGCCGATAGGTCAGGAACTCAATGAGCTCATCTGCTTCATCGCCCGATATCGCAAGGCCCTCCTGTAACGCAAGGACAAGGTCAACTCTGGACACAGGCGGAGCCATGGCGGCCCAATCGACACAGAACACACCTTCGTTCCTTTCCTTCTGCAGCTGCTGCTTCGCAGGTCGCGCAATGGACTCTGCCAGTGTTCCCAATAGGAGATAGGCCTCCAGAACGCGATCTACGTTCAACTTCAAACCTTGCGGTGCCTGCTCCACAACGATCTTCTGATAGTACTTAGGCACCATCGATCGTACGGCTCTGAAGTGCGCAGCTGTTTCTGATCCTCCCGGAGAAAAATCCAGCTGGACGCGACCGTCAAGGCCAACGCTGCCCTCCAGTTGGCGAGTGCTCGGTAGAGCGATGTTCCCTGAAGCGATCAGGTCCTTGATCGCGAGATAGTTGATGTTGTGAGCTTGCGTGGTCGTCATGAAGTGGCGGTGATCAGCAACAACTTTCGACGCCTCCCTGTCCATATCGGTCGGGCCAAAGGCGTATGTGGGTTGCGATCTCAGCTGTCGAGTGTCATTCCAGATGACGTCTAACCAGAGGTCTTCGACACAAACGTAGGCGTTGGCGATCTTGAAGTCGCGTACAATGTAATTCCACGGCAGATCTGCTATGGGCTGAAGTGACTCGGCGTTCAATGCGGGGCACATCCGGAGCAGTGCTTCAGTCACGTCGACCGCGACTTCGCAGACCTCATCCGCTGTGTAGGATCCGCCTGGGAGCTCCATCTTCTGAGTGGCAATCTGATCGGTCGACAGGCCCGTGTCAGCAGTCAACTGAATCGCACTTTCTAGAGCGATCACATGCGCGAGAAGACACTCGCGATTGCAGAGCGCGACAAAAGCGTGTGTCCTGAGCCCGGGGGAAAGGTCTTTTCGGGTAATGAATGCAAGCTTCTCTCGGAGCGCCCCAAGAGATTGATGAATAGTCAAGCCAATGGTGACGACTTCGAGGTCATCAAGAGTACAGTCATCCTGGGTACCTCTACTCAACCACACCTTGAGATCGAACTGCCTGGTGGTCGGCCCTGCCAATAGCTTGTTTCGTACATCCTGCACAATAGCCATCTCAGCCGTAACTCCATTTCCGGTGAATCATGGTACCGCGCACAGTGCGAGAATTTCGGGGCGGCCACCACGCCGAGTACGTTGCGATACCAGTCCATTCCTCCGATGGTTACGGCGCTTCACTCGAACAGCCCCCACTGGTGGTGGACAGAAGCCGACTTGCGCTTGCGCTGCTCTAAGCTCTGGCATCTATTGATCGGCTGGCGAGGACAGCAAGACGATGCGCGTGGACAAGCAGTTTCGGCTCTAACTCGGCTAAGGGAGTTCTATAGCACGAGAATGGACCCCAGGGCCCTAAGTTTCATGGCTGCGCCTTTCTTCGGCGCTTTCGTCGCTGCCTTCGGAGGCGCTCTGCCTCGTATCTGCAGTTTTGACGGTGGGCAACCCAAACAGCAAGAGCCGTCAAGGCGACACAATAGAAGATAACGATGCCCGCAAATAGGCTCATTTGCTGAAAAGTAGTCCAAGACTCGAAAGGGTCCATCGCGGCATCCTGATCAAGAGGTAAAACTCAAGCGAAAGAGGACTCTACTTCAGCCATCTCCAACATCATCGGTTCTAGCTTAGCTCTTGATCGAGCGGAAATGTGCACCTTCGTTGATCCGGCTGCGGCGCAACCGGCGGGCTTCTGCGGGCTCTATAGATGCAGTATGCGGTCAGCGTAGCTGCATTGCTGAGATCGGCAATTGAGCGCTATAGATCGCGCTTGAAACAGTTGAGCGCGTCGTTTTTCAGGTAGCTTCAGTGAATCGACCATCCGATCAGAGATGGAGTAGGCTCGGTGTGTGGCCATCGGGCTTCGCCATTCAGCCCTGCCAAGCAGGGTGAGCAGAAGAACAGTGTGCAGCGGTCCCTTATCCGAGCGCGGATTTGTTCCCATAGTTTGTGTAGGTGATCGCTCCCATAGTTTGTGCAATCGGCAGGAACTATGGGGACATGGCTACGTCCTCGAACGGCACCTGCTCGATGCTGGATGTGGAGATGCACTGCTGGGTGTAGGGAGCCCGGCAAGGCTGGCGCTTGAATTCTGCCGTCAGGCGCCCAGCGCCCGGGAGGCCGTACTTTCCGCGCTTGCAGATGTACGACAAGCCGTACCCGGTGCCGAGCTGATCGAAGTCAGTCCCGATCTGGTTGGGCTGACGGATGTCGCTGATCTGCTGGGCATGTCACGGCAGAACATGCGCAAGTTGCTGCTCGCGCACCCGCAGACGTTTCCGGCACCGGTGCACGAAGGCAGCGCGTCGATCTGGCATCTGGCCGATATTCTTTCGTGGATGCAGGCGCGCGGCAGCCAGAAGGTCAGCAGCGAGCTGGCGGAGCTCGCTGCTGCGGCGCTGCAGATCAATGTAGCGAAGGAGCAGGAACGGCTGGTTCAGCATCCCGGCTGAGGGTCGCTGCGCGACAGGCCGTTACAGTTGCACACGCTCCCACCAGCGCGTACCAGCGGTCGGTGATTGCATGTCCAGTGCCTCGCCCATCATCGGCGTGGCCACCGGCACGTTCTTTGTGGCAGCCAATGCGCTGATGCGTTCGAACGGTTGCTGCCACTCGTGCAGGGCCAGGTCGAAGGTGCCGTTGTGGATCGGCAGCAGCCACTTGCCACGCAGGTCCAGGTGCGCCTGCAGGGTCTGTTCGGGCTGCATGTGCACGAACGCCCACCGTTGATCGTAGGCACCGGTTTCGATCATCGTCAGGTCGAACGGACCGTACTTCTCGCCGATGGCCTTGAAGCCGTCGAAGTAGCCGGTGTCGCCGCTGAAGAAGATGCGGAAGTTGCCGTCCTGGATCACCCACGACGACCACAGGCTGCGATCGCTGTCACCCAGGCCGCGGCCGGAGAAATGCTGGCCGGGGGTTGCGGTCAGGCGCAGGCCAGCGGCTTCGGTGGACTGCCACCAGTCCAGTTGCTCGACCTTGGCTGCATCCACGCCCCAGGCAATCAGCTGGTCGCCCACACCCAGCGGTGCGATGAAGCGCGCGGTCTTGCCGGCCAGCTTCATTACCGCCGCGTGGTCGAGGTGGTCGTAGTGGTTGTGCGAGAGGATGACGCCGGCGATCGGCGGCAGTTCGTCGATGCTGATCGGCGGCGCATGGAAGCGTGCCGGGCCCATCCATTGCACCGGTGAGGCGCGTTCGGAGAACACCGGATCGGTCAACCAGTACTGGCCGCGCAGCTTCAGCAGGATCGTCGAATGCCCCAGCCGGAACAGGCTGCGGTCGGGCGCCGCGTCCAGGGTGGCGCGGTCCAGCGCCTGCACCGGGATGGGGTGGTCGGGCACGGTGCCCTTGGGCTTGTTGAACAGGAAGGTCCACCAGATCTCCAGGCCATCACGCAGGCCCATTGCCGGTTTCGGCACGGCATTGCGGAACTTGCCTTCGCGGTACTGCGGCGAATCGGGGAAGTCGGGGAGGGACCAGGATTTGCAGAAGGTATAAGCGGTCACGGCGAGGATTCCGAGCAGGAGGACAAGGAGCAGGCGCTTCATGGGTGACGTCCGCAGGGTACACTGCACAGTGTAGTTTCCGGATTTCAGAAAGTACACTGCTGGGTGTAAAATGGTGGCATCCGTTCAGCTGTCTGGTTCCGCCATGCCCCGTACCCCGCAACGCCTTACCGACCGCAAGCGCGAGGCCATCGTCCGCGCGGCGGTGGAAGAGTTCCGTTCGGCCGGCTACGAGGCGACCAGCATGGACCGCATCGCGGCGGTGGCTGGTGTCTCCAAGCGCACCGTCTACAACCACTTCCCGAGCAAGGAAGAACTGTTCGCGCTGATCCTGGAAGAGCTGTGGCAGAGCAGCGTGGCCAGCGTCGAGCTGCCGTACCGCGCCGACCAGCCGCTGGATGTGCAGCTGCTGCAGCTGCTGCGGCAGAAGCTGGACCTACTGGGTGATGCCAACTTCATCGATCTGGCGCGGGTGGCGATGGCCGAGATCATCCATTCACCCGAGCGCGCGCAGGCGATCGTCTGCCGCATGGGCGAGAAGGAGAGCGGCGTCAGCGCATGGATCCGTGCGGCGATTGCCGATGGGCGGCTGCGCCAGGTCGATCCGGAATTCGCCGGCCATCAGCTGCAGGGCCTGGTGAAGAGCTTCGCGTTCTGGCCGCAGGTGACGATGGGCCAGGCGCCGCTGGCGCAGGCCGAACGCTCGCGCGTGGCCGAGTCGGCGGTGGCGATGTTCCTGGGCTTCTACGCGGTGTAAGCCGGCGGCTGCACGTCAGTGCGCGCCCAGCTGCCTGAGATAGGCGCAGAACATATCCGCGACCGCATCGGCATAGACGCGCATCTCGGCGGCAGTGCGCGGTTCACTGGAAAATTCGCGACCGGTGGCACCCAGCGTGGTATCGATCAGATCCACCGCCAGCTGGCGCGTGCCCGCCGAGGCCTGCGGCAGCAGCTCGGCCATGAACACGAGCATCGCTTCGTCGGTCTCGCTGCGTGCTTCCTGCGCTTCCGGCGCATCGCGGTACAGCGGCGCGGCATCGTTCAACGCGCCACGGGTCTGCGCTTCTTCGCATTCCGACACGATGAAGGCATGCACCAACGTGCGCAGGCGCTGCAGGTGCGGTTGTCGTGTGTCCTGCAGGATGTCGCGCAGCATCGCGCCGGTCTGCTGCCACTCGTCGCGCTGCAGGCGGAACAGGATCGCCGCCTTGTTGGGAAAGTACTGGTACAGCGAGCCGACGCTGACGCCAGCGCGTTCGGCCACCCGCGCGGTGGTGAACCGGGGGGCGCCTTCGTGCTTCAGAACCTGAGCAGCGGCTTCGAGAATGGCCGCGACCAGGTCGTTCGATCGTGACTGGCGAGGCTGTTTTCTCGAGGAAATCTGCGGCGGACGACGTTCGGACATGGGGCTTTTCCAATGCGAATAGGCGGAGCCGGGGATCGTCCGTATTCTTGATTGCGACGAATCATTCGCATTCTAACCCCGTCATCGCAAGGAACACCCGCCCATGTCCACCCTGATCTCGACCCCGGTCGCGCCCCTGCTGGCACGCCTGTTTACCGAAGCCGACAGCGCGCTCAGCCCGGCCTTGACCTCCGTCTCCCCCGAAGAGCGGCAGCGCCTGCTGGGCAGCCGCACCGAATACCGGCGCCTGTATGGCGAGCTGCTGAAGGACCTGTGGCTGCCGGTGTCGCCGGACACCGGCCGCCTGCTGTACCTGCTGGCGCGCAGCAGTGGCGCGCGCAGCATCGTTGAGTTCGGGACGTCGTTCGGCATCTCCAGCATCCATCTGGCTGCGGCGTTGCGTGACAACGGCGGCGGCCGCCTGATCACCACCGAGTTCGAGCCGGAGAAGGCGCGCCGTGCCGCCGGCCACCTGCGTGAAGCGGGCCTGGACGATCTGGTCGAGATCCGCGTGGGCGACGCACTGGAGACCCTGGCGGTGGACCTGCCCGATACGATCGACCTGGTGCTGCTCGATGGTGCCAAGGTGCTGTACGACGATGTGCTGGAGCTGCTGCACGAGCGGCTGCGCCCGGGCGCAGTGGTGATCGCCGACAACGCCGATGACAGCCCGCGCTACCAGCAGCGCATGCGCTCGGGCAATGCGGGCTATCTGTCCGTGCCCTTCGCCGACGATGTGGAGCTGTCGATGCGGCTGGCCTGAAGGCCGCTCAGGCCAGCTGCCGGAACTGCTCCGGTGGCAGGGCCCGTGCATACAGATAACCCTGGCCCACATCCACCCCCAGCGCACGCAGCAGCTGCTCCTGCGCCGGGGTCTCGGTGCCTTCGGCAACGACGATGGCACCGCAGCGGTGGGCTACTTCAACGATGAAGCGGACGATGGACTGCGACTTGGCATCGGACAGCGTGGCGATCAATGCCCGCTCGATCTTGACCTCGGCCACCGACAGCTGCGACAGCAGGATCAGGGTCGAATAGCCGGCGCCGAAGTCGTCCAGTGACAGGCTCATGCCAGCGGCCAGCAGAACGACGACGTTGGCATCGACGACGTCGCGCTCGACGATTTCGGTCCATTCGACGATCTCCAGCCGCAGCATCGCGCCGGGTATGCGTTGCTGCTCCAGCAAGGTGCACAGGCGTGCGCCGAAACCGGGTTGGCGCAGCGATTCGGCGGACACGTTCACTGCGATCGTCAGCGTATGCCCGTCATCCCTGCAGTGGCCAAGGAAGGCGGTGGCCGCCTGCAGCGTGGCCCATTCCAGTTCGGCCAGGCGTCCGCGACGGCGCAGCAGCGAAACCACCCGCATCGGTGCAATCAGGTGGCCATCGCCATCGCGCATCCGCAGCAGCGCCTCGGCGCCGACCAGGTGGCGGTCCTGCAGGCGGAACTTGGGCTGGTAGTACAGTGGTGCATCGGCGTGCTGCAGCCAGTGGTCCAGCGCGGTCTCGATCAGGGCATCCACTTCGCTGTCGCGCTGGATCGGATCATCGAAGAACACCACACCGGACTCGATCGCGTTCAAGGCCAGAGTGACCGCGCGGAACGGGATGGAGCTGTCGTCCTGCGTGGGCGGCTGCAGCTCGACCACCGCGCAGCGGAACACCGGGCGGAAGCCCGGCCAGTCATCGCCGATCACCGTGGACAGGCGGTCGGCCAACGCAGGCAGTTCGGTATCCGCGCGGAGATCGGCAAGGCTAGCATCCAGCAGCAGGATCGCCAGCGCGCTGTCACCGAACTGATAGATCTCCATCGCATCGGTCGGTCGCGCATGCAGCAGGGTGCGGCGCACGGCCTCGGCGTTGTGCGGGTTCCACAGGCCACTGTCATTGAGCGGGCCATAGCGCAGCAGCAGGTCCTGCAGGTTGCCCATCTCGGTCACGATCAGGCACGCATTGCCGCGGTCGTCGCTGCTGCGCCAATGACGCTGCAGACGCTCGTCGAGGGCGCGCAGGTTGGGCAGGCCGCTCACCGGGTCGATGCGCATCCACGCATGTTCGCGTTGGCGCTGGGCATCGATCTGCGCATCGTTGTAGACCAGCGCGAATACGGCCACCAGCACCAGCAGTGACACCGGCAGGGCCAGCACGCGCTGGGTGGCCAGTTCCAGCAGGGGCAGCTGCGCGCTGCCGATGATCGCCACGCCCAACACCAGCCCGATCAAGGTCACCGCGATGCGCACCGCCCAGGCCTGCAGGATCAACCGCAGCGAGAAGTGGGTGAGCATGCGCGGGTATATCCGCCCGCGCAGCCAGATGCCTGCCAGCACCTGCAGCGCCGCTTCCAGGCTGGCGGGCAGGAAATACTGCGTGCCGGAGAACTGGTAGCGCGCCAGCAGGCTGGCCAGCAGGCAGGTCACGCCGCCGCGCCAGCCGCCCAGCAGACCGCTGATCAGCAGGATGTCGATGCCGAGGTTGAGCTTGACCACGCCCTGCGCGTAGCCGGCCACGAACCATGAATTGAACAGGTAGATCAGGCCGAGGATCGCGCCGATGTAGACGCGGCGTCCTTCAATGGCATGGCCGCCGCGGCGGGTGGCGATCAGGAACACGCCGATCATGCCGATCACCGCAGTGGCCTGCAGCAGGTACAGCGGCAGGCTGGGCAGGGCGCTGTCCAGAACCCGGGTCGAGAGCCTCGATAGCGCATCGATAGCCATAGCCGGTCCTGTGTGCGGCCAACTGCCAGTAGACGCAGAGTAAACCACGGCCGCGTGTACGGCCAAACCGGGGCTGCCAGTGTGTGCTGAGCGCTGGTCTAGTAACGCGGATCGGCGATCGCGGGCAGCACCAGTTCGCGCACGAAGCTGGACGGTGACAGCTGCAGCAGGGCGCGCACCATCGACACCACGTCGTGCACCGGCACGTACTCGCCATTGCCGCGTGCGGCCGCCTGCTGCAGCGGCACCGACAGTGCATCTTCGGTATTGAGGTAGCCCAGCTGCAGCGTCGTCACGGCCAGCCGCTGCTGGCGGAAACCTTCGCGCAGGGCATCGGCAATCCCGTTGAGCGCGAACTTGGACGCGCCGAAGGCCACCTCGGGGCGGCCACTGCGTGTCAGCGCCGAGGTCGAGCCGGTCAACACCAGTTGCGGGCGGCGCCCGCCGAGCACGCGCGGCAGCAGCTGCTTGAGCAGTAGCAGGGTGGCGGTGATGTTGACGTCCACCAGCTGCGCCAGCGCGCTGTCACTTTCGTTGAGGAAATCGTAGTCGTCACTGAATGCGGTCTCCTCCCAGATGCCAAGGTTATGGATGAGCACATCGAGATCCGTCGGCGCCTGCGCCGCGATGCTGGCGGCGGCCTGTGCTGGCTGGCTCAGGTCTGCTTCTATCCAGTGCAGGTCGATGCCCTCGCTGCAGTCCAGCTGCGTGGGGCGTGTGCGCGATACGCCGATGACGGTATCGCCGGGCCGGCAGAGGCCTTCCACGAAGGCGCGGCCAAGACCTTTGCTGGCGCCGATGACCATGAGTTTCATGCGATGTCCTTTGCTGTGGGGTGTCCGCTTCGGAGAGAATCCAGGCTGTGACCGGGGCCGGAGCGGTGGGGATGGAAGCAGGATCGTGCGATGGCGGTGTAATGCCCTTGCCGTCGCAGTGGCGCTGCGCGCTGCGCGATGCAGATATCGAGATGCAGGGCATCGGCGTGTCGCGCGCCGATGTGGCGCGGGTGCGACGTCAAGGGTTGCCGGATGCGTTCCTGAAATCGGAAGTGATCGATGCCTTCAGCGAACTGGAGGGCGAAATCCTGCGTCTGCGTTGGCTGCGGGCACAGGGACAGCCGGTGCCAACGGTGTTGGACACTGCGGAGGAGGGCGGTCGGCGTTGGCTGCTGATGAGCGCGTTGCCCGGCCATGACCTGGCATCGTCGCCGACGCTGGCGCCCGCCCAGGTGGTCGTGCTGCTGGCTGACGCGCTGCGCGCCCTGCATGCGCTGCCGGTTGCCGGTTGTCCGTTCGATCATCGCCTTGCATCGCGCTTGCCGGAGGTCGCTGCGCGCGTTGCCGCAGGGTTGATCGATGCGGATGATTTCGACGATGAGCGCCTGGGCCAGAGCGCCGAGCAGGTGCATGCCGAGCTGATCGCAACGTGCCCGGCCGATGAAGATCTGGTGGTAGCGCACGGCGATGCATGCCTGCCGAATCTGATGGCGGTCGACGGCCGCTTCAGCGGTTTCATCGATTGCGGCCGGCTGGGTGTGGCTGATCGTTGCCAGGACCTGGCGTTGGCCGCACGCAGCCTGGTCCACAACTATGGCGACACCCGCTGGGTTGCGCCCTTGCTGGCCCGCTATGGCATTGGTGCCGATGAACGCCGACTCGCGTTCTACCGCCTGCTGGACGAGTTCTTCTAGGTGCATGCAGGGTCCGCAGTTGCAGCAGGGCGCGGCAGGATCGGTCCTCAACAGCGGTTGAGGTCAAGCGCGACTGCCTGAATGGTGACTGGCCGACGGCTTGGATTCGGCTTTCAAGTGGACGAACGTTCGTTCATTGTTTGCCGCATGAACCGCACCGACCGCAATGAGCAACGCGCCTCGCAGATCCTGCAGGCGGCCCTGCAGTGCTTTCTGTCCAAGGGCTTCCATCAGACCAGCATGCGCGACATCGCGCAGGCGGCCGGGGTCAGCCTGGGCAATCTCTACAACCACTTTCCCGGCAAGGAGGCGCTGATCCTGGCGACGGCCAAGGCCGAACGGGACGAACTGCAGCCGTTGCTGCAGCGGTTGGCGGGATGCAATGGCGAACGTGCGCAGGTGCAGGGGTTCCTGCGGGACTTCCACACCCTGTGCCGGCAGCCGGAATGGGCGCTGTTGAGCGTGGAAGTGCTGGCCGAGAGCGCGCGTAATCCGGCGGTGGCGGCGGCATTCGCTGGCAACCGCGCGCAGTTGCAGCGCGGTCTTGCCGAGGCTTTGCAGGAGGTCGCACGTCGTGAGCGCCGCCGGCCCGTGCTGGCGCCCGCGCTGCAGGCGCAGGTGCTGCTGGATGCGATCGAGAGCGCTGCGCTGCGGCAGGGATTGGGTGAGGCGAGCGATGCCGATACCGACGTGCTTGATCCCGCTCTGCTGGCAGCTCTGCTTGGGGCGCGTGCGTGAGCACTGACGATCGGCGGCTGCATGGGCTGGACCTGGCGCGCTACCTCGCCCTGGCCGGCATGGTGCTGGTCAACTTCCGCCTGGCGATGGCCGCCGAGACCGAAGGCGGCGGCTGGCTTGCTGGATTCTTCCACCTGCTGGAAGGCAAGGCTTCGGCGACCTTCGTGACGCTGGCCGGGGTGGGCCTGATGCTCGCCACACAGCGACTGGCGTGGTGGCAGGCAAGCGTGCAGACCTGGCGGCGGGCCGTGTTCCTGGCCGTGCTCGGCCTGCTCAACCTGACCGTGTTTCCTGCCGATATCCTGCATTACTACGCGGTGTACTTCGCGCTGGCGGTGCTGTGGCTGCGCGCGTCGCCCCCTGTTCTGCTGGGCAGCATGGTGGCTCTGGCGATGGTCGCGTTCTGGACCCTGCTGCGCTGGGACTACAGCCAGGGCTGGAACTGGCAGACGCTGGCTTACGAGGGGCTGTGGCACTGGCCGGGTGCGATGCGCAACCTGCTGTTCAATGGCTTCCATCCGGTGTTGCCGTGGCTGTGCTTTTTCCTGCTGGGCATGCTGCTGGCGCGGCTGCCGCTGTCGCAACCCCGGGTGCAGCGTGCCTTGCTGCTGCTCGGCCTGCTGCTGATGGGGGCCGGCCAGGTGTTGCAGCAGTGGGGCCACGGCACGCCGTGGCAGGTGTGGCTGGCGACGCAGCCGATGCCGCCCGGTCCGGCCTATCTGCTGACCGGCGCAGGCGCGGCGTGTGCACTGATCGCGGGATGCCTGTGGCTGGTGCGGCTGCATCCTGGCGATTGGCTGGAACCGTTCACTGCGGCCGGACGGATGACGCTGAGCCTGTACATGGCGCACATCCTGATCGGCATGGGCGTGCTGGAATCGCTTGGACTGCTTGATGGCAGTGCCAGCCTGTCGTGGGTGCTGATGGCCGCGTTGTTGTTCGTGATGCTGGCGACCGCGGCGGCCTGGTTGTGGTCGTGGCAGTTCGCGCGCGGTCCGTTGGAAGCGGTCATGCGACGCATCGCCGGCTAGTTCTTTTGTCGCAGGAGAGCGATGTTGTGACCAGTTTGCCTGTGCGGATGCAAGGCCATCTGCGATAGTAGGTGTCGTCACCAAAGCACGCCTGCATCCATGTCATTCGCTTCGGCGCAGCAGATCGTTGAAGTCCTGCAGCAGTCCTACGACATCAACGCGACGGCGGTGGTGCCGCGTCCGGTGGGCGCCGACGCCAACGCGTGCGTGTTCCGCATCGATGCCCGCCACGACCATTGGTGGTTGAAGTGCCGCAACTTCCAGGTGGCGCCCGCGGTGTGGGACAGCCTGCATTGGCTGCGTGGCACCTTGGGCATCGAAGAGATTGTTGCGCCGTGGCCGGCATTGACCGGCGGCGCATCGGTGCAGCGCTGGGGCCTGCAGTTCACGCTGTTCCCCTACATCGAAGGGCAGTCGGGCTTCGAGGCACCGCTGAGCCGTGCGCAATGGCGCCAGCTGGGCGAAGTGCTGCGTCGCCTGCATGAGGCCGAGATTCCGCCGGCGTTGCGCCAGGCCCTGCCGACGCTGCGGCTTGAAACCGCAGCGGTCGACACGGTGGCGACATGGTTGCGCGATCCCTCGACGCTGGCGCAGGCGCAGGATCGATCCGGCAGTGCGTTCCTGGCGCTATGGCAGCAGCAGCGGCCGCGCATCGCCGAACTTCACCAGCGTGCCGAAGCGCTGCATCGCCAATTGCAGGGTGAAGCACCGGCGTTGCGCCTGTGCCACACCGACCTGCACGCGGGCAACCTGCTGATGGGGCAGGACGATGCACTCCACCTGATTGACTGGGATGGCCTGGCACTGGCCCCGCGCGAGCGTGACCTGATGTTTGTCGGCGCCGCGGTAGGTGGTCGCTGGGGGCGCGAGCATCCGCTCGGCTTCGCCGAAGGCTATGGCAGCGACCTGGGCGATCCGCGCTGGATTGCGTGGTACCGGCACTGGCGCATCCTGCAGGACCTGATCGAATTCGAGCAGATGCTGCTGGGCCCCGGCGCGGCGCAGCGCTCGTTGCAGCAGCACCGGCAAGCACTGCATTACCTGGGCGAGCAGTTCGCGCCGGGCAATGTGTTCGATGCGGCCGAGCGCGCGTACCAGGTGCTGTAGGGGGTCCGGCCGGGCTGCGCCCGGCACCTGCAGAGGCCGAAGCAACTGCAACAGCCGAAGCAACAGCAACAGCAAAAGCTGGCAGCCTCCTGTGGGATGGCGGGGTGGGTCCGGTTGCGGGGGACGCCGTAAATCCCCAGACCGGCCCAGCCGCTGGCGGCTGTGCGTTCGGGCGCTTGCGAAGCAGTGCTTCGCAATCAAAGCGCCCTCACCCATGGAGGCTCGGTCGCGCCATCCATGGCGCTCACGCCCCCGCAACCGGACCCACCCCGCCTTCGACAATTCCTCGCTGCTGTTGGTGGGTGTCGACCTTGGTCGACACGGTAGATCCACGCCATGCGTGGATGCTCTTCGATCATTTGATCAATTGTCGAAATATTCGATTTCGATGGAGATTCATCCACGCATGGCGTGGATCTACCAGACACCGGGGAATTGTCGAAGGCGGGGCGGTGTCGGATTGCGGGGTGTCCGCGGCATGGATGCCGCGGCCAAGCCTACAAGGACGTACTTGCGGCGTCCCCGCCATCCGACACCGCCCCGCCATCCCACGGAACGCCCGCTGTTGCCGTTGCTGTTGAGGTTGCCGGCCAGCGGCCGGCACTACCACGGGTGCCGGGCGCAGCCCGGCCGGAACCCGGAACCCTTACTCTGCCGGCTTGGCCGCTGCGCTCGCGGCGACGCTCGCTGCACGCCGTGACAGCACTGCTTCGCGATGGGCGATGTAGGCGTTGGCGGCGAGGATGATGCCGGCGCCAATGATGGTCCAGCGATCCACCGTCTCGGCGAACAACAGCCAGCCACACAAGGTCACCAGCGGCAGTTGCAGGAAGCTGATCGGGGTCAGCGCGGAGACTTCGCCCAGGCGCAGTGCGCGTGTCCACAGCAACTGGCCGATGGTGCCCAGCACGCCGGTGGCCAGCAACCAGACCCAGGCGATGCCGGTGGGCCACACCCATACGAACAAGGCCGGTATCAGCGACAGCGGTACCCAGAACACGTAGGTGTAAAGCACCACGGTGTCGGCGCTGTCGATCCGGGTGAGCTGCTTGATCTGGATCGCCACCAGCGAGCTGAGCACGGCGGCGGCCACGGCGATCAGGCTGCCGGACGTGAAGCCGGCCGTGCCCGGCCGCACGATCACCAGCACGCCGATGAAGCCGACCACCACCGCTGCCCAGCGCCGTACGCGTACCGTTTCGCCCAGCCACAGCACCGCCGCGATGGTGACGAACAACGGGGTGGAGTAGGACAGCGAAACGGCCTGTGCCAGGGGCAGGTGGCCCAACGCCCAGAACGCGCACAGCATCGAGCCCAGGCCGATCGCGCTGCGCAGGAAATAGCGCGGCAGCTGCTGGGTCTTCAACGGTGCATGGCCTGGGCGCAGCAGCATCGGCAGCAGGGCGAGCAGGCCGAAGGCATTGCGGAAGAACGCCACTTCCTGGGTCGGCACGTAGCGGGTGGCGTAGCGGATCGCCACCGCCATCAGCCCAAACGCCATGGTGCTGCCGAGCATCAGCAGCGCCGCCCGCAATGGGGTGGCGCTGGCGGGTAGGGCGGGTGTGCTCACCACTGTGCGCCGAGCAGGCGGGGCTCCGGTTCGATCGGCACGCCGAACTTCTCCAGTACCGAGGCGGAGATCCGCCGTGCCAGCGCCAGCAGTTCAGTGCCGGTGGCGTTGCCGTGGTTGACCAGCACCAGCGCGTGGCTGGGCGCAACGCCGGCATCACCTTCGCGGAAGCCCTTCCAGCCACAGGATTCGATCATCCAGGCCGCCGAGACCTTGCGGCGGTCATCACGGTCCGCCGGGAACACCGGCAGCTCGGGGAAGTGCTGCAGCAGCACCTCCACCTGTTCCAGCGGCAGCACCGGGTTCTTGAAGAAGCTGCCCGCGTTGCCCAGTACGTCGGGGTCGGGCAGCTTGCGGCGACGGATCGCGATCACCGCATTGGCCACGTCCACCGCGCTCGGCAGTTCCACGCCCTGCGCCTGCAGTTCTTCGCGGATGCCGGCGTAGCCCATGCGCAGGTCGTGCAGCAGCGGCAGTTTCAGTTCAATGGCGGTGATCAGGTAGCGGTCCGGCTGCTGCTTGAACACGCTGTCGCGGTAGGCGAAGCCACACTGTTCGTTGTCCAGCCGTACCCAGGTTTTTTCCTGGCAGTCCCAGGCCTCTACGGTCTGGATGAACTCGCCGACCTGCGCGCCATAGGCGCCGATGTTCTGGATCGGCGATGCGCCGGCGGTGCCGGGAATCAGGGCCAGGTTTTCCAGGCCGGACAGGCCTTCCTGCAGCGACCACATCACCAGCCCGTGCCAGGACACGCCGGCTCCAGCGCGGATCACGGCGTGGTCGGCACGGTGTTCGAGGAAACTGATTTCGCGGTTGCCGAACACGAGCACGGTGCCGGGCAGGTCTTCGGCGATCAGCACATTGCTGCCGCTGCCGAGCACCAGCAGCGGGCCATTGGCCACTTCCGGCAACGCCAGAACCTCCGGCAGCAGCGCGGCGTCGTGCAGTTCCAGCAACTGCGCTGCGCTGGCCTGCACGTGGAACGTGTTCAGGGCCTGCAGTGGCGCGTTGTGGGTGAGGGTCCAGCGCAGCGGTGCTGCAGCGTTGTTGGTGTCGTCCATGGGCGTGCTCACAGGGGTGCCACCGCGCCGCGGCTGGGCGCCTCGCGTCGGCGGCGGATCGCCTCCACGCACTCGGCGACCAATGCCGGGCCCTTGAAGATCAGGCCGCTGTAGCACTGCACCAGCGCCGCACCGGCGGCCATCTTGGCCACGGCGTCGGCACCGGAAAGGATGCCGCCGACTCCGACCAGCGGCACTGATTCGGGCAGGCGTGCACGCAGGCGGCGCAGTACCAGGGTGGACTGTTCCAGCACCGGTGCACCGGACAGCCCGCCGGCTTCATTGGCCAGCGGATCGCCGGCAACCCGGCTGTGGTCGATGGTGGTGTTGGTGGCGATCACGCCGTCCACCTGCAGTTCGCCAAGTACGCGCGCGGCGGCATCGATGTCGCGCTCGCTGAGGTCCGGGGCCACCTTCACCAGCATCGGCACGCGCCGACCATGCTGCGCGGCCAGTGCTTCCTGGCGCTCACGCAGCTGGCTGACCAGCTGCCGCAGCGCGGTCTCTTCCTGCAGCTCGCGCAGGCCGGCCGTGTTGGGCGAGGAAATGTTGACGGTGATGTAGTCGGCCAGCGGGTACACCTTGTCCATGCAGGCGATGTAGTCATCGGCCGCCTGTTCGTTGGGGGTGTCCTTGTTCTTGCCGATGTTGATGCCGAGCAGGCCGCGCCGGCTGCGCGCGCGTTCGACGTTGCGCACCAGCGCATCCACGCCGGCGTTGTTGAAGCCCATGCGGTTGATGATCGCGTTGTGCGCCGGCAGCCGGAACAGGCGCGGCTTGGGGTTGCCGGCCTGCGGTCGCGGCGTGATCGTGCCGATCTCCACGAAGCCGAAGCCCAGCGCGAACAGTGCATCGATGTGCTCGCCATTCTTGTCCAGGCCGGCAGCAAGGCCGACCGGATTGGGGAACGTCAGCCCGAACACCGTGCTGGGCATCGGCGCGATGCGTGCGGCCACCAGCGGCGTGGTGCCGGTGCGATAGGCCAGGTCCAGAGCGGACAGGCCGAGACCGTGGGCGCGTTCGGCGTCGAGCGAGAACAGGAAGGGGCGGGCAAGCGAATACATGCGTTGGTTTCAGTCCAGCGTGCCGAGGAAGGCTCGGGTTCGATATTCAAAAGCGACCTGGCCGTCGACCGCGTGGGCGGCGAACAGGTCCTGCAGCGCAGCCAGCATCGGCGCGTGGCGCGGATGGCCGGGCTGCGGCGCGTAGGAAGAAGACAGCAGGCGCCCGCGCAGGGCGTCCAGGTCCAGGTGCTGCACGTTCGGCAGCTGCACCATGCCGCGCAGGCCGGAGCCGAACCAGGCCTGCATGGTGGCGTCGTCCTGGTAGCGTTCGGCCACGGCGGTGTAGTCGGTGCCGTAGTCCAGCAGCAGTTGTTCGTAGCCGACCAGGAACGGGCTGGCATCGAGCAGGCGCGAATTCCAGTAGATCAGCGCCAGGCCGCCCGGGCGCAGGATGCGCTGCCATTCGGCGCGCACGGCCACGGTGTCGAACCAGTGGAAGGCCTGCGCGGCGCCGACCAGATCAACGCTGGCATCGGCCAGCCCGGTGGCCTCGGCCCGGCCATCGACGGCGGAGAACTGCGGATACTGCGGCGCCAGCCAGTGCTCGGCGGCGGCGCGCATCGCCGCGTTGGGTTCGACGGCGACCAGTGGATGGCCGGCGGCCAGGAACTGCCGGCTGGAGATGCCGGTGCCGGCGCCGATGTCAGCGACACGCGCGCTGATTGCCACGGCCATGGAGCCATGCAGCCAGTCCATCAGGGCAGGCGGATAGTCCGGGCGGTAGCGGACATAGTCCGCGACGCGGCTGCTGAAGCGTTCAGTGCTGTCGGCGGAGGTCATCGTGCTTTCACCAGCGCAGTCCAGGTTTGGCGTCGGCGCCGGCGGCCACCATCGCGAAGATCAGGATGGCCACCAGGCCCACCGCAGCGAGGATGTTGAGCCAACCCATGATCAACCCGGCCAGGGCCATGCCATCGCCGTCCTGTTCGCCGGCGCGGCGGCGGATCTCGGCGCGGGCCAGGTGCCCGGTGATGATGGCAACGAGGGCGGCGACACCCGGCAGCACGGTCCAGCTGCAGATGCCCGCGATCAGGCTGACCACGGCCAGGGCGTTGCTCTGTCGGGGTGGCACGCTCATCGAGTCCTCCGTGGCAGTGCCGACATGATAGTGCGTCTGCCCCGGCAATCCCATGGTCCGGCCAATGCAAGGCTGCCAGGCAAGGTTGGCAACCATCGGAGCCGAGCGCGGGGTGGCTTTGGCAGGCGTCGACCTTGGTCGACGAATGCGGCGCCAACCAAGGTTGGTAGCTACCGAGGGATCGGCGCTAGCCCATCAGCACCTGGCCGCCATCGACATTGAGCACGTGGCCGGTGATCCAGCGCGCAAGCGGCGAACACAGGAACAGCGCGGCATCGGCGATCTCGCGCGGCTGCCCGAAGCGGCCGAACGGAATCTTCGCCAGGGTGCCGTGGTACAGGGCGGGATCTTCGACACGACGTCGATCCCAGAGGCCATCGGCAAATTCGATCGAGCCCGGTGCGATGGCGTTGACCCGGATCCGGTCCGGCGCCAGCGCCAGGGCCTGCGACGTCGTGTAGTGCGACAGCGCGGCCTTGGCCGCCGCATACGGTGCGCCGCCGGGACGCGGTTGCTGCGCGGCGATCGAGGACAGGTTGAGGATGCAGGCGTCGGACGAGGCGCGCAGCCACGGCAGCGCAAGGCGCGATGCGCGGACCGCCGCCATCAGGTCGATCTGCAGGCTGGCGGCCCAGCCGTCTTCGTCATCGGCCATGCCGTAGCCGGTGGCGTTGTTGACCAGCACATCGATGCCGCCGAGCGCATCGGCAGCGGCCTGCAGCCAGGCGCCGATGCGGCGTAGGTCGCCCAGATCGGTGGCGAAGGTGTGCAGCTGCGTGCCCTGGGCCTGCGCATCGGCCTGCAGAGCATCCAGCCCCGCCTGGCCGCGGGCGCAGGCCGAGACCTGCGCACCGGCGCGGGCGAAGGCCAGCGCCAGTTCGCGGCCGATGCCCTTGCTGCCACCGGCGATCAGCACCCGGCGGCCGGTGAACTCGAGGGTCGGAGCCCCTGTGGGGATCCGACCCTGAGTGGTCGGCACGGCATGGGTCGGATCCCCGGAGGGGCTCTGACCCATGTGCATGGCCGGACCGTTTGCCATCACAGGTCGAACTTGATGCCCTGGGCCAGCGGCAGCGAATCCGAATAGTTGATGGTGTTGGTCTGGCGGCGCATGTAGACCTTCCATGCATCCGAACCGGACTCGCGACCACCGCCGGTGTCCTTCTCGCCACCGAAGGCGCCACCGATTTCCGCGCCCGAGGTGCCGATGTTGACGTTGGCGATGCCGCAGTCCGAACCGGCCGCCGACAGGAAGCGCTCGGCAGTCTTCAGGTTGGTGGTGAAGATCGACGAGGACAGGCCCTGCGGCACGCCATTCTGCATGTCGATGGCTTCGTCCAGCGTGCTGTACTTCATCACGTACAGGATCGGCGCGAAGGTCTCGTGCTGCACCACTTCATCGCTGTTCTTCAGGCCGGTGACGATGGCCGGCAGCACGAAGTTGCCGGGGCGGTCGATGCGCGTGCCGCCGGTTTCGATGGTGCCGCCGCTGGCCTTGGCCTTTTCGATGGAGGCCAGGAACTGCTGCACGGCACCGTCGCTGTTGAGCGGGCCCATCAGGTTGGCCGGGTCGGTCGGATCGCCGATCTTGCCTTCCACCTGCTTGTACGCCTTGACCAGCGTGGCCAGCACGTCGTCATGGATGGATTCGTGCACGATCAGGCGGCGGGTGGTGGTGCAGCGCTGGCCGGCGGTGCCGACCGCACCGAACACGATGCCGGGAATGGCCAGCTTCAGATCGGCGGTTTCGTCGAGGATGATCGCGTTGTTGCCGCCCAGTTCCAGCAGGCAGCGGCCGAGGCGGTGCGCGACCTTCTCGGCGACCGTGCGGCCGACCTGGGTTGAGCCGGTGAAGCTGATCAGCGGCACGCGCTTGTCGGCCACCATCTTTTCCGACAGCGCGGTGCCGGCGTCGTTGATCAGGAAGAACAGGTCCGGGAAACCGGCATCGCGCAGCGCTTCATTGCAGATGCGCATCGAGGCGATGGCGGTCAGCGGGGTCTTGTTGGACGGCTTCCACAGGCAGATGTCGCCGCAGATCGTGGCCAGGAACGAGTTCCATGCCCACACCGCCACCGGGAAGTTGAACGCGCTGATGATGCCGACCAGGCCGAGCGGCTGGTACTGCTCGTACATGCGGTGGCCGGGGCGCTCGGAATGCATGGTGTAGCCGTACAGCATGCGGCTCTGGCCCACGGCGAAGTCGGCGATGTCGATCATCTCCTGCACTTCACCGTCGCCTTCAGGCTTGCTCTTGCCCATTTCCAGCGCGACCAGCGAACCGAGGGCGTCCTTGTTCCTGCGCAGCGCTTCGCCGCACAGGCGCACGGCTTCACCGCGACGCGGGGCCGGCGTGGTGCGCCAGACCTTGAAGGCTTCCTGGGCGCGCGCGATGACGGTTTCGTACTCGGCTTCGGTGGTGGCGCGGACCTGCGCGATCGGCTCGCCCGTGGTCGGATTGATCGGGGTGATCAGTTCACCACCGGTAGCGCTCGACCACTCCCCGTTGCCCAGGTAGGTGCCAGCGTTGATCGCGTCCAGACCAAGGGACTTGAGCAGCTCGGAAGACATGCAGACTCCTGTGTTTCGTTACGTTGTGTTTGGTGCCGTCGCGGGCAGGTGGGGGCGCGACGAACTGAGCCGCCGATGGTAGCAGAGCGCCCGGACTGGCCATGGTGCGCCGCGCCAGTGGCAATGGTGTGGCAGATGAAAGCTTGGAGGGCAGGGCGGCTTGCCTGTAAACTTGGCGGCTGCATGGCCCCGTAGCTCAGCTGGATAGAGCGTCCCCCTCCTAAGGGGAAGGTCGCCCGTTCGAATCGGGCCGGGGTCACCATAATCAATGGCTTAGGCCATTCGGCGCATAGCCATTCGGCGCATAGCGTCTACTCCACTGTTTTCGGCATATCCATGCCGTTTGGTCACAGTAGTCACAGTCGGTCTGCGACTGCGAATCTATCTGGCAGGAAGCCGAGCGCGCGGGGTGTCCTTCATGAGCGTGGCGCGAATGGCGGCGAGCCTTTCCGCCGGCGTTCGGGCGGAGCGCATCACGGCATCGATGCCAGGCTTCCAGCGGGTCAGCTTTTCGGTTTCGTGGTTCCAGTGGAGGATGTCCCGTATCGCGACGCCGTCCACAACCCGCATCACCAGATGGTTGCCGGTTCCATTCGACGCGAGCGCCACAAGATCAAGTGAGCGAAGGTGCATTCCCCACGCACCGCGCAGGTTCTCATACGTGACCGATCCGGCCGTCTTCCGCGGGTTGCCAGGGTCAAAGACCGGGAAAAATCGCCACCCACCCGGTAGCTCGGTGCCGTTGTGCGTGAGCCAGACGGCCCTGAGTTCAACTGGAAACACAACGCACAGCTCCCGCTCTGCCTCATCAATGAGCGCCGCAGTGGCAACGGTGGTACCTCCCGGCATCGTCGTCTCCTTTGTTCGGGACTGCCGATTGTACGAAACGAGCATCGGGCCGGGGTTGCCAAAATCAATGAGTCAGGCAAGCGCAGTGGCGTGCAACTCCCACTGTTTCCCGCATATCCACAGGATTTGGTCCCAACGGTCCCAGCGGCGCCGGTCAGTACCGGAGCTTCGCCACGGCGCGATCATCGCCTTCAGGCGTCAAATGGGCGTAGTACTTCTCGGTCGTGGCGTAATCAGCGTGCCCGGCCAGGATCTGCACCTTTCGCAACGGCACCCCGGCCATGACCATGTGGGCGCAGAAGGTGTGCCGTAGCCGGTGGAGGCTGCCGCCGATTCCCGCACGCTTGGCATCCGAGGCGAACCAGTCGGATACCGTGTCCTTGTGCACGGCGGCCAGCGGATCGGGTAGGTGGCGCAGCGCCCAGCGCGCATACCGATTCAGTGGCACCTCGCGCCACTTGCCCGACTTCGTGCGTCCCTGGTCATCTTCGTCCGGATCGCTCTCGACCCTGAGCCTGCGCCCGGCCACCGAGTCCTTGCCCAGTCCGACCAGCTCCCCGCGGTACAATCCCGTGTGGGCCATGAACAGCCACAGTGCTGCCCGGGCAGGGTTGGTACGATGGAGCTTGCGCATCGCCGCCCGGTCGTAGATCCGCGGCGAGCTGAAGCAGCCGCGCGACGGCAGCCAGCACTATCTGATTCACAAGATCGGCCATCTGATGATCGACAACGTAGAAGGTTGGGAGCAGCTGGACCCGCATGACGCGGTGAAGCGTCTGCCCACGTCGGGCGCATCGACGCGCGCCCGCAACAGCGCCGGCGCCATGGATTACGTCCTGCAGCCTGTCCAGCCTTCGCAGTTTGCCGTTGTTGCCGGCTGGCTTGACTCACCTGAGGCGACCCTGCGCTGGGCAGGTCCCGGCATTCCCTTCCCCTTGCCTGCCGAAGCCTTCGCCGCTGCATTGGCGTTGCCTTCGCGTCCGGGCTGGACACTGCAGGATGCCGACGGCACCTGCCTGGGCTTCGGCCAGTATTGGCAGACAACACCCGGCAGCACGCACCTCGGGCGCATCATCGTGTCGCCGCAGGCACGCGGCCGTGGTCTTGGCCGGGTGTTGATGACGGCGCTGTGCGCCGAAGCCGTTCGCCGCACCGCTGCGGTGCAGCTGACGTTGAAGGTCTATAGGGCCAATCTGGCGGCCGTGGTGCTGTACCGCGACCTCGGCTTCGTCGCCAGCGAAGACGCCTCCACGCCGGAGCTGCTGTTCATGGCCTGCGATACAACCTGAGCGGGAAAGGGCAGGGCTCTGCACTCCCGCTGCACATCCTGTGCACGCGCTGCTGCAAGCGGACTCGGCAGTCTGGTGCCGTCCCCATCGGTTGCCTAGGAGCGCCCCCATGAATACCCCCGGCACCCCCAAGCCTTCCTGGCGCCAGCGCAACGTGCTGTTGACCGTCGCCGCCGTGCTGCTGGCGATCGTGCTGATCCTGCTCTTCGTGCCCTGGTAGAAGCCTGGCTGCCGCCAAGCGCGGCGCGATCACCCTTCCACTTCAGCTCCCGCCGGTAGCCCATGGCCCGGCGGTTTTTCTGTGCGCGCCCCCGCCGAACGCCTCGCTCCGGCTCCGAAAATGCGTGACGAATTGCCGGAAAGGGCGGTCCGGCTGCCGGATCCGTGCACGAGGCCTCGGGGGCCGGTTGCTACAACTGTGTTCGTGGGGCCGGCGCCAGATTTGGCAAACTTAAATGTGACCTACATCACACAATTGTTTGTATTGTGTTATCTTCGTCACAGTTTTGCGAACCTGACCAACAGGGTCCAGGGACGGTTGTAGTCGCCACGGAACCGGCAGACACGCATTCGTACGCGTCTCCGGGTCCGGCAGAACCCTCCCCGGTACCCACTGAACAGCGGCTCCCCTGTGGGGCTGATGACGGGGAAAAACCAACATGTGGCAGTCGACGACGTCGCGCATCAGCGCGGGCGGTGAATCCGTTCATCCTGAAAAATGTGCACATCCCGGCCGGACCGGGCGATGGCTGGCCGCCGGTCTGCTGTTGCTGCTGCTGTCGGTGCTGCTGCCATCGTCGGCCTGGGCCGCGGCCTACGCGACCGGCGGCACCAGCCCGTACCGCAACACGGTGCTGTGGCTGACTTGGGGTGGCGGCACGGACCTGGGCACTGCCGGGGTCACGCTCAACAATGGTGATACCTCGTCGATCTCGATGCCGGTGGCCGCGGGCATCAACCTCAGTGTCAGCTGCAGTCTGGCCAACATCAGTGGCGGCGGACTCCTGCAGAGTTATCGCCCGGGCAGCTTCAGCGGCGACAGCCTGGACGACCTGTACAACGTCGGTGGCACCGGTGGCGCCAACCAGCTGATCGCAGGCATCTCGCGCAGCAGCGGTACATCCTCTTTCGAAATCAACTGTGTCTCGACCCTGGGCGGTGCGCCGTATCGCCTGCGCGGCGTGGTGATGGCCGACGCCGAGTCGATCAACAACAGTGGCGAGTTCGTCGAAGCCAGTGCACTGGGCACCTGGAACGTGGTGGAGATGCGCAAGAACCTCAGCGCAGGTGCCTACAACGTGACCAAGTCCAGCAGCGGCGGCAACAGCGTGATCCGCTTCGGGCCGGGCAACGACAACAACACCGCTGCGGTCACCTTCCTCAATTTCGACAATGCCGCGCACGCGCCGGGCAACCTCGCGGTGAACATGGGCTTCTCGATGCGCGGTGGCGGCACCACCGCCATCGCCATCGGCCTGCTGGTGCCGTATGCCGACTTCGGCGATGCGCCGCAGAGCTATGGCGACGCCATGCATGTGGTGGACGATCTGCAGTTCCGCCCGGATGGCCTGCCGGTCAACGCCACCCCCACCAACATCAACACCGCCGGCTATACGCCGGGTGGCCTGGCACCGCCGCTGACCGATTTCCTCGGCACGATGGGTCCGGATACCGAGCAGAAGAGCAGCTACAGCGCCGATGCGAAGGGTGACGACAACTTCCCTTCGGGCAATCCCAACGAAGAGAACGCCTGGCCGGCGAGCTATGTGCTGACGGTGATGCAGGCCGGTACCCAGATCAGCCAACCGGTGGCATGCGTGGGCACCGGAAGCGTGGCCGGCTGGATCGACTTCAACCGCAACGGCACATTCGACCCGGGCGAGCGCAGCAACGTCGCTGCATGCAGTGGTGGCGGGGCCAACCTGAGCTGGACCGTGCCCGCGCAGGTAAGCGCAGGTAGCAGTTACGTGCGCCTGCGCTATGCGACCAATGCGGCGCAGATCCAGCAGCCGACCGGCGTGGCCGACGACGGCGAAGTGGAAGACCACCTGATCACCATCACCGCACCCGCGCTGAAGGTGGTGAAGAGCAACAATGCCACCGGCGGCATCTGGAACTACGGCCAGGCCGGCACCCAGTACACGCTGACGATCAGCAACACCACCAACGTGCCGACCGGCAATCCGCCGAACGTGCCGGCGGGTGTCATCACCGTGCGCGACCAGTTGCCGGCAGGGATCGTGCCGAACTGGACCGGTACCCTCAGCAGTGGCAGCTGGAGCTGTACGGCGAGCGGCCAGGCGGTGACCTGCACCAGCAGCCAGGTACTGTCGGCAGCCGGCACCGCCGGTGACAGCAGCAGCTTCACCCTGCCGGTGACCGTGTCCGCATCGGCAAGCGGCCTGTTGCGCAACCACGCCAGCGTCGGCGGTGGCTACGATCCGTTCAATGGTGGCAATCCGCCCGCACCGGGCGAGGCCTGTACCGATGCCAACCATTGCACCCGCAGCGATGTGACCGTTCCGGTTACACGGGTGAGCTACGCGAAACGCTCCAACACCACCGGTCCGGTGGCGGTGGGGGCGACGGTGAGCTACACCGTCGATGTCACCATTGCCGACGGCAACAGCCGCGACGTGCTGACCCTGACCGATACCCTCGGCACCGGTCTGGATTTCGCCAGCGTGACCAACGCCGGCGCCTTTACCTGCAATGCGGCCAATCCGCTGGTGTGCACGCTGCCAGCGGGCACCGTGCCGGGCACCTACAGCCTGACCTATGCGGCCACCGTCAACGCACAGGCCAGTGGCCAGGTGGTCAACACGGTGGTGGGTACCGGTACCGACACTCCCACCTGCAGCAGCAACTGCACCACCACCACGCCGGTGGCGGCGCCGCGCATCTCGGTGTCCAAGGCCAGCGCCACGGCCGGCCCGGTCGCGGTGGGCGACAGCGTTGCCTACACGGTGAGCGTGGTCGTGGCCGATGCGCGCACCACCGCTGCCGTCACATTGACCGATACCCTGGGCACTGGCCTGGACTTCGGCAGCATGACCAATGCCGGCGGCTTCATCTGCGTGCCCGGCAATCCGCTGGTGTGCACGCTGCCCGCCGGCACCGTGCCCGGCAGCTACGCGTTCTCTTATACCGGCATCGTCAACGCACAGGCGGTTGGCCAGGTGCGCAATGCCGTAGTGCCGAGCGGTCCGGACAATCCGTCGTGCGTCGGCAGCTGTGATACCACTACGCCACTGGCCAGCCCGCAGGTGAGCTACGCCAAGCTGGCCTCCACCGGTGGACCGGTACGGGTGGGCGACAGCATCGGCTACACGCTCAGCGTGACCGTTGCGCGTTCGCGCACCACCGATGTGGTCACCCTGACCGATACGCTGGGCAGCGGCCTGGACTTCAGCAGCGTGACCAGCGCGGGCATCTTCACATGCAATGCCGCCAATCCGCTGGTGTGCACGCTGCCTGCAGGGACGGTGCCGGGCACCTACAGCCTGAGCTACTCCGCCACGGTCAATGCGCAGGCCAGTGGCACGGTACGCAATGCCGTGCTCGGCACCGGCACCGACACGCCCTCGTGCACGACCAACTGCGATACCACCACGCCGGTGGCGACGCCGGGCGTGAGCTATGCCAAGTCGGTGAACAGTGCCGGCCCCGTGTCGGTGGGTGACAGCCTGGCCTACACCTTGACCACGGTGGTGACCAACTCGCGCACCACCGACGTGGTGACGCTGACCGATACGCTGGGCAGCGGCCTGGATTTCGGCAGCGTGACCAGTGCCGGCGCCTACACCTGCAACGCGGCCAACCCGCTGGTGTGCACGTTGCCGGCCGGCACTGCGCCAGGCAGCTACAGCCTGTCGTACACCGCAGTGGTCAATGCCCAGGCCACCGGCCAGGTGACCAACGCGGTGCTCGGCAGCGGTGGCGACAACCCGAGCTGCACCGTCAACTGCGATACCACCACCCCGGTGGCTGGCAGCCAGATCGACTATCGCAAGACCTCGGCCGCGGCCGGTGCGGTCAAGGTGGGTGACAGCATCGCCTACACCCTGACCGGCGTGGTCAGCCGCTCGCGCACCACCGCTGTATTCACCCTGACCGACACCCTGGGGCAGGGCCTGGACTTCGGTTCAGTCACCGCCACCACCGGCTTCACCTGCAATGCCGGCAACCCGCTGGTGTGCACGTTGCCGGCCGCCACCGCACCTGGCACCTACACGGTGAACTACACCGCGACGGTGAACGCGCAGGCCAAGGGCAGCGTCAGCAATGCCGTGCTTGGCAGCGGCACCGGTACCAACACCTGTGCCACCGACTGCACCACCACCACCCCGGTGCTGGCGGCGACGGTCACCTACCGCAAGTCCTCCAGCACGGCATCGCCGGTCAACATCGGCGATGCGGTGGACTACAGCGTCGAGGTGGTGGTCGCCAACTCGCAGACCACCGATGTGCTCACCCTGACCGATACCCTGGGCGCAGGCCTGGACCTGCAGTCGGTGACCCAGCCGGGCGCCTTCACCTGCAATGCCAGCAATCCGCTGGTGTGCACGTTGCCGGCAGGTACCGCACCCGGCACCTACACGCTGGGCTACCGCGCGCAGGTCAACGCGCAGGCCAGTGGCAGCGTCCGCAACGCGGTGCTGGGCAGTGGCGGCGATACCCCCACCTGCACGGGAACCTGCAGCACCGAGCACGTGCTGGCCGAGCCGCGCGTGGTGCTGGAAAAATTGTCCGGCCCTGCAAGTGGCAGTGAAGTGCGTCCGGGTGACCGGTTGCGCTACACCCTGCGGGCCACCGTCGAGCGCGCCTCGCTGCGCCAGCCGTTGCAGCTGCTGGATACGCCCGATGCGGGCCTGAGCGTGGACACGCTGCCGGCAGGCTGCGTGCAGCAGGGCACCGACATCGTCTGCACCCTGCCGGCCGGTACGCCGGTGGGGCAGCATGAATTCGTCTACCAGGCCATCGTCAACCAGGAGGCGCGCACGGAGGTGCTCAACCGCCTGCGCGGCCAGTATCCGGATGGATCGCCACCGCCGGAGTGCACCACCTGCGAAACGCGGCACAAGGTGATCTCGGATTTCGCGCTGCGCATCACCAAGACCGCCAACCCGCGGTTGGTAAAGGTGGGCGACCTGGTGCGCTACCAGCTGGTGGTCGAGAACGTCGGCAGCAGCCATTGGCGCGACGGCGTGGTGGTCGATACGCCGCCGCCGGGCTTCAGCTATGTGGACGGCTCGATGCGCGTGGCCGACGACGACGGCGCGTTCTCGCTGGGCGGTAGCCAGACCCCGCTGCGCATCGGCGCGGTCGACATCGCCGTGGGCCGCAGTGCCACCATCACCTACTTGTTGCGGGTGGGCGCGGGCGTGCGTGCCGGCAACCACATCAACCAGGCCGTGGCTACTGCCGGCGACGGCACGCCGCTGTCGAACGTGGCGACCGCAGAGGTGCGCATGGATGCCGATCCGCTGCTGGAAGACAGCCTGGTGTTCGGCACCGTGTTCGATGACCGCGATGGCGACGGATGGCAGGACAGTGCGGAACTGACCGGTGTTCGCGTGCAGGGCGGTTTCGCGCCTGCCGCGTACGTGCCGGGTTCGACAACGCTGGATCGTGGCGATGGACCGCAGCCGTTGGCCGATGCCAGCGCGCCCCTGCTGCATGGCGTGCAGGTGGGCGTGATACACGGCCTGGCGTCTACGTCGGACACGGTCGAGAGCCATCAGGTGGTGATCCGCCAGCGCCTGCGCGAACTGTCCTTCACCGATGATTTCGTGCTGGAAAGCGCCCAGGGCCATCGCCTGCAGCTGGATGCGCAGGGTGTGGCAACCGTGCAGCGCAGTGGCGAGGCGGCCAAGGGCCTGACCGCAGCCGAGCCGACCGTGCATCGCGAGATCGCGCGGGTGGCCGAGGGCTATGAGGTGGCCTACGTGATCCGCAACAGCGGCATCCAGGAGCAGGGTATTCCCGGCGTGCGCCTGGCCACCGTAGAGGGCCTGCTGATCGAAACCGATCCGTTCGGTCGTTACCACCTGGCCGATGTGCACGGTGGCGATGCGCGGTTGGGCCGCAACTTCATCGTCAAGCTGGACCCGGCAACGGTACCGGCGGGTTCCGGACTGACCACCGAGAATCCGTTGCTGCGTCGGGTTACCCAGGGCGTGCCGACCCGCTTCAGCTTCGGCGTGCGGCTGCCGCCGTCGCCGCAGGCGTCCGCCGAGCGCGCCGAACTGGCCTTGGGCGAAGTGTTGTTCGCCCCGGGCAGCAGCGAGCTGCGTGCCAGCTATCGTCCGGTGCTGGCGAAGATGGCCGAGGTGGTCGATCGCTACCAGGGCGGTGACGTGGTGATTGCCGCCAACGGCGAAAGCCAGGCGTTGGCCTTCGCCCGTGCGGTGGCCGTGCGTGATGCGCTGCGGGCCGAAGTGGCTGAAGGTTCGCGCGCTGGCCTGACGGTGCAGCTGCGTACCGACGTGCGCGATCCGCACTCGCTGGTCGCTGGCGTAGATGTCGGCGGCGCGCTGTTGGGCAACGTGCTGTTCGACACCGACAAGGCGGTGATCCGCGAGGAGTTCAAGCCGCTGCTGGCAGCCATCGCCGCGCGCCTGGAGCAGATGGGGGGCGGCCAGGTCAGCCTGGTCGGCCATACCGATGTGCGTGGCAGCCACGCCTACAACCAGGCGTTGGGCCTGCGCCGTGCCAATGCCGTGTTCGAAGCGCTGCGCGTGCAGCTCAGCCCTGCCGTGCAGCAACGCCTGCGCGTGCGCAACGAGGAGACCGCCGCCACCCGCGCGGCGGCCCACCAACAGGAGGCCCGCCGATGAGCGCCCATCACTCTGTCGTCCGGCGTCCCGCCCGCCTGCACCGCGCTGCGTTGTACCAGTCACTGCTGCTGGGTCTGGCAGCAACGGCGCAGGCCGCGCCGCCGCCGGCCAACGACGCGTCCATCGATGGCGCGCCCATCCACTGCGAGGGCAACCAGTGCAGCGCCGCGGGCGACCTGCTGTTCACCCTGCGCTCGCGCAGCTTCGATGAGCCGGTGACCGAAGGCACGTCGACGCGCTCGTCATCGCAGGTACTGCAGCCGGACCGGCGCGTAAGCGTGGCGCTGGACGAGCCGGGCAAGGCGACCGTCCGCGGTGAATTCATGATCCGCCTGCCGGAAGGTGGCGCGATCTGGGCCACCGAGGACCCGGCCATGGGCCAGCCCGAGCTGTCGATCTCGGCGCCGGGGATGGTGGCGTTCGACCAGGGCCGCATCGTGCGTCCGGTCGAATTCTTCGTGCGTGGCAACTACACCGCGTTCATCAAACGTCTGGAGGTCAGCCTCTACCGCGGCAGCGACAGTGACCGGGTCGCGCCATTGGCGACCTTTGAACTGCCTGTGGCTGCGGTCGGGCAGGGCAGTTGGGACGGTACGCTGCCGGCGTCCACGCCGCTGCGTCGTGGCGACCGCCTGGTCTACGTGCTGCGCGCGTACGATGCCGAGGGCAATGTCGATGAGACCTCGGCGCAGTCCATGCAGCTGGTGACGCCGGCCGAAGTGGAGCGTGGCAACCAGCAGCTGCGTGACGCCCTGGAAGATCGGCGCGGCACGGCCGTCGATGCCAACCAGGCCGCTTCGTTGTCGCTGCTGGAGCAGGTGTTCGACAGCAACGGTCTTCGCCAGCAGAACATCCCGGTGTACGGCTCGCGCGTGCGCCTGCGGGGCCGTGACCTGCCGCTTGGCGCGGCACTGAAGATCAATGGCGAAAGCTACCCGCTGGACCAGGACCGCAAATTCGCCGCTGAATACCTGATGCCGATCGGTCACCACGTGTTCGACGTGCGGGTCGAGCGGCCCGACGCGCCGGCGATCGCACGCACGCTGGAGGTGGATGTCAGCGGCAGCTATCTGTTCGGTGTGGGCCTGGCCGATGTCACGGTGTACCAGAACAAGGCCAGTGGTGCGGGCCGCGATGTCGCCCGTGGCGAGCGCGATGACGATGTGCTCAGTGACGGGCGCCTGGCGTTCTATCTGAAGGCCAAGACCCGTGGCCGCTATCTGTTGACGGCGCAGGCCGATACCCAGAACCGGCCGCTGGACGAACTGTTCACCGGTTTCACCACGGCCGATCCGCAGGACCTGTTCCGCAGCCTGGACCCGGACCTGTATTACCCCACCTATGGCGACGATTCGCTGACCCAGCGCGACGTCGACAGCATGGGCCGCTTCTACCTGCGCATGGACTGGGACAAGAACCAGGCGCTGTGGGGCAACTACAACACCGGGCTGAGCGGCACCGAGTACGCCCAGTACGTGCGTTCGCTGTACGGTGCGGCGCTGTCGTGGCGCTCACGCGGCGCCAATGCCTGGGGCGATGCGCAGACGGAACTGCGTCTGTTCGGATCGCAGGCCGAGACCGCGCCGGGCCACAGCGAGTTCATCGGCACCGGCGGCAGCCTGTATTACCTGCGCCACGCCAGCATCCTGCGCGGCTCGGACCAGGTGGTGCTGGAGATCCGTGACCGCACCACCGGCCGTGTCGAACAGCGGGTGTCGCTGGTGCGCGGTGCCGACTACGAGATCGACGCGTTGCAGGGACGCATCCTGCTGACCCGGCCGCTGGCCCAGGTCAGCCGCGAGAACCTGCGCCGGATCAGCCGCGACGTGCCGCTGGATGGCTACGAGCAGCGCCTGATCGTCGACTACGAATGGGTACCGACCGGCTTCGACAATGACGACATCACCGCTGGCGTGCGTGGCAAGCACTGGTTCGGTGATCACGTGGCGGTGGGCGCCACCTATGTGGACGAACAGCGCGCTGGGCAGGACTATTCGCTGCGCGGTGCGGACCTGACCCTGCAGGCCGGGCGTGGTACCTACCTGAAGGTCGAGCACAGCCGCAGCGAGGCGACCAGTGCGCCGGTGTTCTTCTCCGACAACGGTGGCCTGAGCTTCACCCGCCTCAACCCCGAGGGGCCGCGCGAAGGCGAGGCGACCGCAGTGGAGGCACGGGTGAACCTGCGCGAGCTGGGCTGGACCCAGCGCGACTGGAGTGCCGGCGCCTGGTGGCGGCAGGTCGAGGGAGGCTATTCGGTGGGCCGCTTCGACACCGGCCAGCGCGTGCGCGAACAGGGCGCCGAACTGCTGGGCTACGTGACCGACGATTTCAGCCTGTATGCACGTTACAGCGAAGCACGGCGCGGCAATGAATCGTTGATCCAGGCCCAGGCCACCGCCGAATGGCGGATCGGTGACAACGACCGCGTGTCGGCCGAGCTGCGCCGGGTGCAGGAAGACCGCGGCATCGGCAGCAATGCCGGTGTGCTGGCGGCAGCGCGCTACACCCATCGCATCGGCACCGCGCTGGACATCTATGGCGGCGGTCAGCTGACCGTCGATGACGATCATGGCCGCTACGCGGACAATGATGCGGTGGTCGCCGGTGGTACCTACACCTTCGCCAACCTGTCCACGATCGGCGCGGAGGTTAGCGATGGTGATCGGGGCAGTGCCGCGCAGGTCAATGCCGAGTACAAGCTGACCCCGCAGCACAGCTTCTATGGTGCGTTCACCCAGTCCACCGATCGCAGTGAATACGACCCGCTGTTCAGCCCGAATGCGCAGGATGGCTGGACGCTGGGCCAGCGCTGGCGCCTGTCCGACCAGGTCAACGTGTTCAACGAGAGCCAGTTCCTCAAATCCGGCCAGGAATCCGGTCTGGCCAACACGTTCGGCATGGATTTCTATCCGGCGGTGGGCTGGAACGCGGGCTTCACCCTCAGCGACGGCAAGCTGGATGCGAGCAGTGGCCAGGTCGACCGCAAGGCCGTCAGCCTGTCCGGCGGCCGCACGTCGCCGGGTACCGAGTGGCAGAGCAAGCTGGAGTGGCGTCGCGACACCGGTGCCGAGCGCCGCACGCAATGGGTCAGCACCAACCGCCTCAGCCACCGTCTCAATGACAGCTGGCGGATCGCTGCGCGGTTCAACTACGCCGACACCGACGATGCGATCAACCCGGTGGCCGGCGCCCGCTTCATCGAGGGCAATCTCGGCTTTGCCTACCGCCCCTGGGACAATGACCGCTGGGCGCTGTTCGGCCGCTACAGCTATCTGTACGACCTGTCGACGATGGGCCAGGTCAACGGCGTGGACTACGACCAGCGTACCCAGGTGTTGTCGCTGGAAGGCGTGTACCGCATCGACCAGCGCTGGGAAGTGGCGGCCAAGCTGGCCCGACGCGAAGGCGAGGTCCGCTATGGCCGGGGCACCGGTCCGTGGTTCGATTCAGCCACGAACTTCGGTGCAGCACAGCTGCGCTATGACTTGTACTACCAATGGCACGGCCTGCTGGAGTACCGCCTGCTGGACGTGCGGGATGGCGGTCGCCGGCAGGGTTGGCTGGCCGGCGTGGACCGCGACGTCGGCCGCAACTTCCGGGTTGGCGTGGGCTACAACTTCACCGACTTCAGTGACGACCTGACGAAGTTCGACTACACCCACCGCGGCTGGTACGTGAACCTGGTGGGTCGCTATTGAGGACCGGGCAACGCCAGGCCATGCCTGGCGGGGCCGCAACGGTCGCTACCCAGTAGTGCCAGGCCATGCCTGGCAGGGCGGCAACGGCTCAGGCCTGCCTGAGCAGCTCCACCAGCTGCCGCAACCGGTAAGGCTTGGGCAGGAATTCCACCTGCTCGGGCAGCGGCGGCAACTGCGAGCGTGCGTAGCCGGAAGAAAGGATCATCCGCGCCTGCGGCTGGTCGCGCGCGACATGCTCGCTCAGCTCGATGCCCGACATGCCGTTGGGCATGCTGATGTCACTGAACACCACGTCGAAACGCGTATCGCCCTGCAGCAGCGCGACCGCTTCCTGCGCATCGGCCGTGGTAGCCACGTCGATGCCGAAGTCGCGCAGGGCCAGGCCGATCATTTCGCGCAGATCGGTCTGGTCCTCCACCATCAGTACGCGGATCGGATCATCGGTCATGGGTTGGGTTCCTCTGTGGCGGGTAGCAGCAGGCTGACCGTGGTGCCAACACCGGGCGTGGTGGACACGTCTACGAAGCCGCCGCTCTGGGTGGTGAATCCGAACACCTGGCTCAGGCCCAGGCCGCTGCCCTTGCCGATGTCCTTGGTGGTGAAGAAGGGCTCGGTCGCGCGTTCGGCGATGTCCGGGGCCATGCCGTGGCCCTCATCGCAGACGCTCAACGTCACATAGGTCCGTTGCCGGGATGTGTCGGCGTCGGGGTCCATGCGGTGTTCCAGCGCGGTGGCGATCAATACCCGACCGCCACCAACGGTGGCGTCCGCAGCGTTGCCGACCAGGTTGGCGAGCGCGGTCTGCAGCTGCACGGTATCACTGAGTATGGCAGGCAGGTCCGCAGCCAGCGCGGTTTCCAGAGTGACGCCGGCAGGGCAGGTGGCCTGCAGGGCGGGCAACCAGTCGCGGATCCGCGCATTGATGTCCAGCGTTTCGCGGATCAGGGTCTGCCCGGTGCTGAAGGCCAGCAGCTGCCGGGTCAGCAGTGCGCCGCGATCACTGGCCGCCTGCGCGGTGGTGAGCAGGGCGTTGGCACGCTCGTCATCGCCCATGCGTGCGGACAGCAGGTCCAGCGCATTGACGATGGTGGTCAGCAGATTGTTGAATTCATGGGCAAGGCCACGGCTGAGCTGGCCGACCGTCTCGAACTGCTGGGTCTGGCGCAGCGCCCGCTGCGCGTCGCGCAGTAGCCGTTGCGCCTGCCACTGTTCAGTGATGTCGCGGGTGATCTTGACGAAGCCCACGAGCTCGCTGTTCTCGACCACCGACTCGATGACCACGCTGGCGCGGAACGGAGACCCGTCACGGCGCACCCGCCAGCCTTCGGCGGCATGGTGTCCGCTTTCCGCCGCCAGTCGCAGCAGGTGCTGCGGCTCGCCGGCATCGCGATCGGCTGGCAGGTAGAAGCGTCCAAAGTGGGTGCCGATGACTTCTTCCGACCGGTAGCCCTTGATGCGTTCGGCGCCGGGATTCCAGCTGCAGACGATGCCATCGGGATCGAGCAGGTACAGCGCATGGTCGCGCACGCTGTCGATCAGCAATCGCAGCTGTCGGGAAGGGTCCGTCAGCACGGACGGCGTCGAAGCGGCAGCGACCACGATGAAATGCGTATTACCTCTGTCAGGCACGAGAACGTAGGCAGTGGAGTGTGAAGAGGGCGTGCATGCGACGCCTGTGCCATTGGTCGTATGCGGCTGAATGCGACAAGGAGTAACATCAGTCCCCTTTTCCAAACTGGAACCGACCTGCATGCGTCCTGGTGCGACTACGCGTGACCGCTGGATCTGGATGACGTCGGCGGTACTGGTGGCGGCTACGGCCGCGCTGGAACTGGTGGTACCCCTGGGCTATGCCGTGTGGCTGGCCTATTTCATGGCCATCGGCGTCACTGTGTTCCAGCGCAGCGCCCGGGTGCCGTTCGTGGTGGCTGTCAGCGCCTGCGTGCTGCTGGCGGTGGGCTACAACGTGGCGCCGGCCAGCAACAACTCATCCTTCTCGTTCGTCAACCGGTCGATCGGTGGCGCGGCTTTCCTGATGATCGCACTCATTGCCTCGCGCGCCATCCAGGCGCGACGTGAGGCGATGCGTGCGCTGTGGCTGCAGGAGGCGGAGAACGCGGTCGCGCTCAGCCTGCGCGGTGAGCTCGGGCCGGAACAGATCGCCGAAGCGGCGGTGTCGACGCTGGCGACCCAGCTGGGTGCCGATGTCGGTGCGCTCTACCGGCTGGAAGGCGGACGCCTGCAGCTGACCGGCGGGCTGGCGTTGCCGAACGGTATCCCGGCCACGTTGGGCCTGCAGGAAGGGGTGGCAGGGCGGGTGGCCCGCGACCAGCGGGCGCGGCATCTGCAGGGGGATGAAGCGGCTCCGCTGGAGCTGCAGACCAGCCTGGGGCGCGTGCCTGTGCGTGAACGGATCCTTGCCCCGGTCAGCAGCGACGGCGCGATCGTGGGCGTGCTCGAGCTGGGCCGGGCGGCGGTTGGCGAACAGCGGGCGCTGGATGACGAGCTGCTGGAGCGCTGCGCCGAAACGATCGGCATGGCCCTGCGTACCTCGATGCTGCGCGGGCAGCTGATGGTGCTGCTGGAGGAGTCGCAGCGCCAGGGCGAAGAACTGCAGGCACAGCAGGAAGAGCTGCGGGTGGCCAACGAGGAGCTGGAAGAGCAGAGCCGCAGCCTGATGCAGTCGCAGACGCATCTGGAACAGCAGCAGGCCGAGCTGGAACAGAGCAACGTGCAGCTGGAAGAGCGCACCCACGAGCTGGAGGCGCAGAAGCAGGCGCTGCTGGTGGCGCAGGGGCAACTGGTGCGCAACAGCAATGAACTGGCCGCCACCTCGCGCTACAAGTCCGAGTTCCTGGCCAACATGTCGCACGAGCTGCGCACCCCGCTGAACAGTTCGCTGATCCTGGCCAAGCTGCTGGCCGACAACAAGGACGGCTCGCTCAGCGACGAGCAGGTCAAGTACGCCCGCGCCATCCTGTCGTCGAACAACGACCTGCTGGCGCTGATCAACGACATCCTGGACCTGTCGCGCATCGAAGCAGGGCACGTCGAACTGGCCGACGAAGTGGTGGTGGTCGACAGCGTGCTGCAGCGACTGCGCGAAACCTTCGAGCCGATGGCGCGGCAGAAGGGCCTGACGCTGCAGATCGAGTCCGATGGCCTGGCCCCCAGCCAGCTGGTGGCCGACAACCAGCGCCTGCAGCAGATCCTGAAGAACCTGCTGGCCAATGCGGTCAAGTTCACCGAGCACGGCAAGGTGAGCCTGCACGTTCGCAGCGGCGGCAATGGCCGGATCCGATTCGAAGTGGCCGACAGCGGCATCGGCATTGCACGCGACCAGCTGCAGCTGATCTTCGAAGCGTTCCGCCAGGCCGATGGCAGCACCCGTCGCCGTTACGGCGGCACCGGCCTGGGCCTGTCGATTTCGCGTGACCTTGCGGTGCGCATGGGCGGTGACATCCAGGTGGACAGCGAGCCGGGCCGGGGCAGCTGTTTCATTCTCGAATTGCCCCTGCAGGGCGCGCCGGCAGCCGAGGCCAGCGCAGGCGCCGCAGCGCCGGTGCCGGTGCAGCCGGTACCCGCCACCCCCGTGGCACCAGCCCCCCTTGCCCAGCGGTCCAGTGCCGCGCCGGTGGCAGCGGTGGCCGACGACCGTGGCCGCCGCCACCATGCGGGACGCTTGATCCTGGCCGTGGAGGACGATGCGGTCTTCGCCGAAGCCCTGGTGACGCTGGCGCACGAACTTGATTTCGACTGCGTGGTGGCCACCACGGCCGAAGAGGCGCTGGCGCTGGCGGCGGACCTGCGTCCCAACGGCATCCTGCTGGACATCGGCCTGCCCGACGTTTCGGGCCTGACCGTGCTCGAACGGCTCAAGCGCAACCCCGACACCCGGCACATTCCGGTGCATGTGGTCTCGGGCATGGACCGCGGCCAGGTGGCACGCGAACTGGGCGCGATCGGCTTTGCGATCAAGCCGACCACGCGCGAGCGCCTGGTGGCTGCCATCGAACAGCTTGAACAGACCAGCCAGCGCGACGTGCGGCGCCTGCTGATCGTGGAGGACGACAACGATCTGCGCCGCAACCTGGAACTGCTGCTGGGCCGCGATCAGCTGCAGATCGCTGCTGTCGGTACGCTTGCCGCAGCGGTGGAGCAGCTGAGCACGGTCACCTTCGACTGCATGGTGATGGACCTGTCGCTGCCCGACGGCAGTGGCTACGACCTGCTCGAGCACATGGCAGGCAACGATGATGTCGGCTTCCCGCCGGTCATCGTCTACACCGGCCGTGCCCTCAGCCGCGAAGAAGAGCAGCGCCTGCGCCGCTACTCCAAGAGCATCATCATCAAGGGTGCACGCTCGCCCGAGCGCCTGCTCGACGAGGTGACGCTGTTCCTGCACAGCGTGGAGGCCAACCTGCCCAGCGACCAGCAGCGCCTGCTGCGCGAAGCGCGCCGCCGCGACACCGTGCTCGATGGACGCACCGTGCTGCTGGCCGAGGACGACGTGCGCAACATCTTCGCGCTGTCCAGCGTGCTGGAGCCGCTGGGGGTGACGCTGGAGATCGCCCGCAACGGCCAGGAGGCCGTCGACCGCCTGGCCCAGCGCGAGGTGGACCTGGTGCTGATGGACATCATGATGCCGGAGAAGGATGGCCTGCAGGCGATGCGCGAGATCCGCGCGCAGCGCCATCTGCAGGACCTGCCGATCATCGCGCTGACCGCCAAGGCCATGCCCGATGACCGTGAACGCTGCCTGCAGGCCGGTGCCAACGACTACATCGCCAAGCCCATCGACGTGGACAAGCTGGTATCGCTGTGCCGGGTCTGGTGCTCGCGGCAATGAACGAGCAGGCGCTGTTCGACCTGGAGCTGAAGGTGCTGCTGGAGGCGCTGTACCAGCGCTACCACTACGACTTCCGCAGCTATGCGGTGTCCTCGCTGCGCCGTCGCGTCAGCCAGGCCATGCAGCGCTACGAGTGCGAGCGCCTGTCGGACCTGCAGCATCGGCTGCTGCACGAGCCGGAGCTGTTCGCCCAGGCGATGCAGTTCTTCACCGTGCAGGTCTCGGAGATGTTCCGTGACCCGGAGTATTTCCGGCAGATGCGCGAACAGGTGGTACCGGTGCTGCGCACCTATCCCTCGGTGAAGCTGTGGGTGGCCGGCTGCAGTACCGGCGAGGAAGTGTGGTCGCTGGCGATCCTGCTGCACGAGGAAGGCCTGCTTGAGCGCAGCATCGTCTACGCCACCGACATCAACCCCGCTGCACTGGCCACGGCTGAGGCCGGCGCTTACGGCATCGACCGCCTGGCCCAGTTCAGCCGGAACTACCTCGCCGCCGGCGGCACCGCTTCATTGTCGGACTATTACAGCACCGCTTACGACGGCGCGGTCTTCGACCGCCAGCTGCGCCGCAACGTGGTGTTTGCCGACCACAGCCTGGCCACCGACACGGTGTTTTCGGAAGTGCACCTGGTCTCGTGCCGCAACGTGCTGATCTATTTCAACCGCGACCTGCAGGATCGGGCGGTGGGCCTGTTCCGCGAAGCCCTGGTGCATCGCGGCTTCCTCGGCCTGGGCAGCAAGGAGTCGCTGCAGTTCGGTCGCCATCACGATGCCTTCGAAGCCTGTTCGCGGGAGCACCGCCTGTACCGGAAGGTGGCCTGATGGCGGCGATGTTCCGCCCTGACGTGGTGGTGATCGGCGCATCGGCCGGTGGCGTGGCCGCCCTGCAGATCGTGCTGGGTGCGTTGCCGGCCACCCTGCCGGTGCCGGTGCTGGTGGTGCTGCACCTGCCGCGCGACCGTTCCAGCCGCATCGCCGAGGTGCTGGCGCCGTACTGCACGTTGGCCCTGCGCGAAGCGGAGGACAAGCAGCCCCTGCAGGCCGGAACAGTGACGTTCGCGCCGCCGGACTACCACCTGCTGGTGGAGGACACGCAGGCCATCGCATTGTCGATGGACGAACCGGTGCTGTTCTCGCGGCCGGCCATCGATCCGCTGTTCGAATCGGCTGCGGCCGCGTTCGGCACGGGTGTGCTGGCGATCCTGCTGACCGGTGCCAGCAGCGATGGCAGCGATGGCGTGGCCGCCGTGCGCGCCGCTGGCGGCCAGGCCTGGTTGCAATGCCCCGAGGAGGCCGAGGCATCGATGATGCCGGCCTCTGCCCTGCAGCATGCCGGCGCCGACGCCGTGCTGCCCCTTGAACTGATGTGCCGCCGCCTGAAGGAGTTGTTTGCATGAACCTGCTGCCGCCGGACCCTGCCCAGTCGCAGGCGCCGGTCAACCTGCTGATCGTCGACGACGTGCCGCAGAACCTGGTGGCCATGCAGGCGCTGCTGCGCCGCGAGGGCGTCAACCTGTTGCTGGCGGACTCTGGCGCGCAGGCGCTGGAGCTGCTGCTGGAGCATGAGGTGGCGCTGGCGCTGCTGGACGTGCACATGCCGGAGATCGACGGTTTCATGCTGGCCGAGCTGATGCGTGGCTCGCAGCGCAGCCGGGATGTGCCGATCATCTTCCTGACCGCCTCGCCGGATGATCCGTTGCGGGTGTTCAAGGGCTACGAGACCGGCGCGGTGGATTTCCTGCACAAGCCGGTTGCACCGCAGGTGATCCTCAGCAAGGTCAATGTGTTCATCGAGCTCTACCAGCAGCGGCAGCTGCTGAAGGCGCGCAACGAAGCGCTGGAGCGCGCGTTGAAGCTCAACGAGACCATGGCCGCGGTGCTGACCCACGACCTGCGCACGCCGCTGTCGGCCATCCTGCTGTGTGCCGACAAGCTGTCGCTGGAACTGCCGGACGACAATGCCGGTGCGCAGCAGACACTGAGCTACCTGGAGGCCAGCACGCTGCGGATGGCACGCATGGTCGAGCAGCTGCTGGACTTCTCGCGGATCCGCAGCGGTGGCCTGCGCCTGCAGAGCAGCGTCTGTGACTTGGCCGAGGTGACGCGTGCGGTGCTGGTCGAGGCCGGTGCCGGCCATCGAAGCGATCGGATCGCGCTGGACGTCCGTGGCGATTCGACGCTGCAGGGCGACATGGATCGCCTTGGTCAGATCGTCGCCAACCTGGTCGGCAACGCACTCACCCATGGCGCCGACGCGACGGTGCAGGTGCAGGTCGATGGTGGCGATGCACGTGTGGTCGCGCTGCGCGTGCGCAACACCGGCCATGTCGATGAGGCGTTGCTGCCGCGCCTGTTCGAACCCTTCAAGGCCAGCTTCCACCAGAGCAACGGGCTCGGGCTGGGGCTGTACATCGTGGACCAGTTCGTGCGTGCGCATGGTGGCCAGTTGAGCGCGCGCAACGAGGCAGGGCACGTGGTGTTCGAGGCGCTGCTGCCTCGTCGATCCGATTTGCGCAGTCCGGCGGTTTCCTGAATTCTTCAGCTGGCGCGTGAGCGAACTGAGACGGGCTCGTCCGCAACTGCTACCGTGGCACCACTCTTGCAAAGGAAGCTTCATGCCACTGCGTGCCATCGCCTATGTCAGCCAGGCCAAGCCGGATCTGTCTGCCGCACGTCTGCAGACGCTGGTCGAGGATGCCGCGCGCTTCAACAAGATGGCAGGGGTGACGGGTGTGCTGCTGCATGACGGCGAACGCTTCCTGCAGTACATCGAAGGCCCGCCTGATGGCATCGATTCGGTCTATGAGCGCATCCTGCAGGCCGGCAGCCATGTCGACATCGTCGAGCTGGCGCGTGGCCGGCTGGGCCAGCGCCAGTTTCCGTACTGGGCAATGCGCGGGCTGCCGGTCGACGCCGCGCTGCTGCGTCAGCTTTCCGCAGGCGACTGGTCGGGATTCGCCCGCTCGGTAAACGGTGACAGCGTCGTGCTTACGGCAGTGGATCTGTTGGCCGAGGTCGTGCGGCCGGTACTCAGCGCAGGCTGACCGCTAACGCTGCGGGGCGCAGTACGCCGCGTGCAATGCCTGCAGCACCCCCAGCGCCGGACCCTCCAGCAGCCGATAGTGCAGTGCCTGTGCCTGCCGCCGCGTTGCCACCACATCCAGATTGCGCAGCACGGCCAGATGCTGTGACAGCGCCGATGCGCTCAGGCCAGTCAGGGCCAGCAGTTCCGGCACCGGTGCTTCGCCTTCCACCAGGCGACACAACACGCGCAGTCGCGCCGGGTGTGCCAGCGATTTCAGCAGGGCAGCCGCTTGTGCGGCATGCGTAGCCATCGCGGCACTGTCGGTGGTGATGCTGGGCACGGCTTGACCCGGTAGTTCAGGAAAGTCTAATTTAGAGAAATCTAAATTGAAGGGCAAGCCGATGCGCGCGATGCAGAGGGGCAGGGCATGAACCTGCCATGGGCGGCAATTGCAGGCGGCGGCCTGATCGGTGCGTCGGCGGTGCTGCTGCTGGCCACGCTCGGTCGGGTGGCGGGCATCAGCGGTATCGCTGCCGGCGCCGCGGCCGCGCCGCGTGGTGATCGTGGTTGGCGCTGGGCTTTCCTGCTCGGACTGATGTTGGCTGCTGCGGCGGTGCTGAGCTGGCAGGCGGGTGCGGGACAACCACCACGCGCCTTGCTGCGCGACGTGCTGCCGGCCTGGCAATTGATCGCTGCCGGTGTCCTGGTGGGCCTGGGTACGCGGCTGGGCAACGGCTGCACCAGCGGCCACGGTGTCTGTGGCCTCGCCCGAGGATCGCGGCGATCGCTGGTGGCGGTGCTGGTGTTCATGGCCTGCGCGATGCTCACCACGTTCCTGCTACGTCACGGCGGAGGCCTGGCATGAGCCGCAGGTTGTGGGCGGCAGGTGTGGCCGGCGGCCTGTTCGGTGCCGGCCTCGCGCTGGCCGGCATGACCGACCCGCGTCGCGTGCTGGGGTTCCTTGATGTGGCTGGCGACTTCGATCCCACGCTGGCCTGGGTGCTGGCGTCGGCGCTGCTGGTCAGCGCACTGGGTCAATTCTGGCTGCGGCGGCGGCAGCGGCCATGGTGCGCCGAACGTTTCGAGCTGCCGACGGCGCAGGCTGTCGACACGCGGTTGCTGCTGGGTGCGGCGCTGTTCGGTATCGGCTGGGGCTGGGTCGGCTATTGCCCGGGGCCCGCGCTGGCCGCGTTTGCGGTAGGCGCGCGCGAAGCCCTGTGGTTCGTGCCAGCGATGGCTGCCGGTTTCTGGCTGCATGATCGCTGGCTGCGCTGAGGCTTCACGTTCGTCTCACCGTTGCGGGGTTCAGATCACCTTTCCCGGGGAACGGAGGACGACATGGCACGGATGAAATGGAAAGGCGGCGCGTTGCTGGCGGCGGCACTGGCGACGGCGGCAATGCCGGCGATGGCCTGCACGCGCGCGGTGTACCTGGGCGACAACGGCGATGTCATCACCGCCCGCTCGATGGACTGGAAAGTGGACGTGGCGACCAATCTCTACGTGTTGCCGCGTGGCATTGCGCGCACTGGAAAGGCGGGGCCTGGGTCGATCGCCTGGACTGCACGCTACGGCAGCGTGGTGGCCACCGGCTATGACATTTCCACCACCGACGGCATGAACGAGAAGGGCCTGGTCGCCAACCTGCTGTGGCTGGTCGAGTCGCAGTACCCGGCCCAGCGCAGCGGCAAGCCCGGCCTGTCCATCTCGTTGTGGGCGCAGTACGTGCTGGATAATTTCGCGACGGTGGAAGAGGCGGTGACCGCGCTGCAGCGCGAACCGTACTCGATCGTCACCGACAAGGTGCCGGGCGAGGACCGCCAGGCGACGCTGCACCTGTCGCTGTCCGACGCCACGGGCGACAGCGCGATCGTCGAATACATCGGCGGGCGCCAGGTGATCCACCATGATCGGCGCTACCAGGTGATGACCAATTCGCCGGTCTTCGACCAGCAGCTGGCATTGAACAGCTACTGGCAGCAGATCGGTGGCACGGTGATGCTGCCGGGCACCAACCGTTCGGCCGACCGCTTCGCGCGGGCCTCCTTCTACATCAACGCGATTCCGAAAGCGGAAGATCCGGTGGAGGCGCTGGCCAGTGTGTTCAGCGTGATCCGCAACGTGTCGGTACCGTTCGGCATCACCACGCCGGGCGAGCCCAACATCTCGTCCACCCGCTGGCGTACGGTCGCCGACCACAAGCGGCGCCTGTATTTCTTCGAGTCGGCACTGACGCCCAACACCTTCTGGGTCGACCTGACCAAGGTCGATTTCGGCGGAAAGGTGCTCAAGCTCGATCTCGGCCGTGACCAGCGCAATACCTTCGCCGGCGATGCACTGGGCCATTTCGTGCCCAGCGCACCGTTCACCTTCCTCGGCGTCGACGGCTAGTTCGACGCCTGGCTGGAGGCCGGGTAGACCGCCTGGATCGTGCAGGCGCCGCGGCGGGTGAAGCGGGGCAGCGGCGCCACCGCGTCGCTGCGCTCGTCGAAGCTGGCGAAATCGGCCGTAACCACGCGGTCGCCGGGGTTGCCGCAGATCAGGCCGTTCTGCATGCCGGATTGGAAGCTCAATTCCGGTGAGCGGTCGAGCTGGAGGCAGTGGCTGCCCAGTTCAACACGGTAAAAGCGATGGCCGCCGCTCCGCAGCGGGTTGGTTTCCACCAGCATGCCCTGCGTGTCGGACGACCAGCCGCGCACATTGCGGGTGGCGAAGCAGTACGAGGCCGAGCCGCCGAAGCCGCGGCGGACATCCTTGCGTTGGCGGATCGTCAGGGCGGGCAGGGTGGCCGTGCGCAGGCTGTCGCTGTCGCGGGCCACGCTGGCATAGTCGCGGGCCTGGACCGGGGTGACTGCACTGACGGCACAGCTGTGGCCATCGACCACAACGCGCTCGCTGGGACGACCGCAGGCCCAGCCGGCGGGTGCTTCCAGCTTCAACGTGGTGGCTGCGCGGACGCCGGGGCAATCCTCGGCGAAGTCGATGCGATAGGCTTGGCCGGAGGCGGCGCGCAGCGCGATCGAGCGCGGTGATGCCTGCTCCACTTCCTGGACGCCGACAGCGTCCATGCAGTGCGGGGCCGGTGGCATGCGTTCCTGTGCCGAAGCCGTGGCGGTGAGCACCAGCGCGAGGCTGGCGGCCAGTACCATGGGTGCGTGCCTGTAAGTCATGTCCTGCACTCCCTGCGTTGGATGACGGGCCGACTATAGCAGCGGTTTGCACGGCAAGTGTTACACGCGCAGACTGCTCGGATGGGCGCCATCTTCCATCTACGGCACTACGGTCAGGCCACCGGCCTGGATCGCCACGGCTATGCGCAGTGGGTGCTGCCGCTGCAGGGTGAGCTGCAGTTCGAGATGGAGGGCAGGGGCGGTCGTCTTGACCTGCTGCAGGGGGCATTCGTGGCGGCCGGCGAAGCGCACGACCAGATGGCCGAAGGTCCCAACGGTTTCGTGATTGTCGACTGCGGGCCGGGCGTGCTCGATGACGCGACCCAGGAGCACCTGTGCCGGCAGCGCTGGCTGCATCTCCCGCTGTCGCTGCGGCAGCGGCTTGCCCAGGTGCGGACAGGCCGGCCTGTGCCAGCGCTGCTGCCGGAGCTGCTGCGGGTCTTCGCGCCTGCCGGTAGTGGTGCGCGCCTGCAGGGCCTGTGCGCTGCGGTCGAGGCGATGCCGGGGCAGGCGTGGTCGGTAGCGCGCATGGCTGCCTTTGTCGGCATCAGTGAAAGCCGCCTGCATGCGGTGTTCCGGAGTGAGTTCGGGCTCAGCCCGCAGGCGTGGCTCAGTGCCAGCCGCCTGCGCTGGGCCAAGCACCAGTTGCGGGTCAGCCCGGCATCGATCAGCGATATCGCACTGGCCGCAGGGTATTCCGAGCAGAGTGCACTGACCCGTGCGCTGCGCCGCGAATGCGGGCAGACGCCGGCGGCATGGCGGCGAGCCACACCCAACGCTGCGGAAGCGAACCGGCAGTAGCCTCGGTCAAGACCGGTCGGCAAGGGGCCGCTTACACTGCGCGGCCCGTTCTTGCTGTGAACCTGCAATGCGCAACAACCCGATTGCCCTGGGCATCGCCAATGGCATCGCCGCCGGTGCGCTGTGGGGCGTGGTCTTCCTCGCGCCCGCCGTGTTGAGCACGTTCAATGCCCTGCAGCTTTCCGCCGGCCGCTACCTGGTCTATGGCCTGATCGCCGTGGTCCTGCTGCTGCCGCGCTGGAAGCGGCTGGCGCCGATGCTCGGTCGCGCCGAGTGGATCGGCCTGTTGTGGCTGAGCCTGGCCGGCAACCTGGTGTACTTCCTGCTGTTGGCCACGGCGGTGCAGTGGGCCGGTGGCGCCGCTGCTTCGTTGATTGTCGGCCTGATTCCGGTCGTGGTCACCCTGGTGGGCGTGCGCGAGCAGGGTGCGGTGCCGTTGAAGCAGTTGCTGCCGGCGCTGGCGCTGTGCGTGCTCGGCGTAGCGATGGTCGGCTGGGAGGCGCTGATGTCCGAGCATCTGGGCACGCCTTGGCGGCAACGCCTGATCGGCCTGCTGTGCGCGTTCGGTGCGTTGTTCTCGTGGGCGCTGTATTCCATCGGCAACAGCCGCTGGCTGTCGCGGCGGCCCGACCTTTCCAGCCACGACTGGTCACTGCTGACCGGCGTCACCACCGGCGGGTTGTCGCTGCTGCTGGTGCCGATGGCGTTCAGTGGACACAACCAGGCGCATACGGCTGCGCAATGGGGTGGGTTCTGGGCCATCAGCGCCGGCGTGGCGGTGGTCGCCTCGATCCTCGGCAATGCGTTCTGGAACCGGGCCAGTCGCCTGCTGCCGCTGACCCTGACCGGGCAGATGATCGTGTTCGAGACCCTGTTCGCGCTGCTGTACGCCTTCGCCTGGCAGCGGCGCTGGCCCAGCCTGCTGGAACTGCTGGCGATCGTGCTGCTGGTGGGCGGGGTGCTGTTGTGCGCGCATGCGCATCGCACGCCGCGCGCAATCACCGAACATGTCGGCTGAATCGACGCACTGAGGCCGACGATCACCCGTTTGTCTCAGTTGCAACCAAATGCCGGCACGTTGGCCGATGATCGCCGCAAAGAAATATTGCGCCGCAACACTTGACAGCAACCATCGCGGCGGTGTTTTCTGTAGGCCATGGTCCTTGATGCCGCCAACGCCCGCCTGATCGCCCCCGCTACCGCGGGCCGTTCGACTGCGCCGGTCGCCATCACCACCACCATTACCACCACCACCGTCACCACTGCCCTGGTGCGGCCCGTCGTCTTCGTGTAACTCCCGAAAACAACGGCCCCGCACCATCCAGGTGACGGGGAAACTCGACCACCTGCATGCGACGGGGCCTCCAACCGAGGTCTGCATGTCTTCCATCGCCCCCGCCCATTCGCCTGCCGCGTCCGCACTGGCCGCGCCGTCCACTGTCGTGCACAAGTTCGGCGGCACCTCGGTGGCCGACGCCGAGCGCTATCGCCATGTCGCCGGCCTGCTGCTGGCCCGCCCCGAGTCGTTGCAGGTCAGCGTGGTCTCGGCCATGAAGGGGGTTACCGATGCGCTGATCGAACTGGCGCACCTGGCAGCCCAGGGCGATGCCGGCTGGCAGGAGGCGTGGCATGCGCTGCGCGCGCGGCATCGGGGTGCCGCGGTAGCGCTGCTGGGTGAGCAGGTGGGCGATACCGTGGACTGGATCGATGCACGCTTCGACCAGTTGGCCGAGGTGCTGGCCGCGCTGGCGGTGATCGGCGAACTGCCACGCGAGGTGCTCGACCGCGTGCAGGGCCTGGGCGAGGTGTTCTCCGCACAGTTGCTCGGTACCCACCTGCGCGCGCTGGGCGAGGACTGCGCGGTGCTGGATGCACGCGATGTGCTGGTGGTCGGCCACGGCGAACTGGGCGTGGATGTCGACTGGGATGCCAGTGCCGGCCGCCTTGCCGCGTGGCGGCTGCAGCACCCGCAGTCGCGCGTGGTCGCCACCGGTTTCGTCGCCCGCGACCGCCAGGACCGCGTCACCACGCTGGGCCGCAACGGCAGTGACTACTCCGGCGCGATCTTCGCCGCACTGTTCGCCGCCGATGAACTGCATATCTGGACCGACGTCGACGGCGTGCTGTCGGCCGACCCGCGGCTGGTGCCGGAGGCCGTGCAGCTGCACGCGCTGAGCTACGACGAGGCCTGCGAGCTGGCCTATTTCGGGGCGAAAGTGGTGCATCCGCAGACGATGTCACCGGCGATCCGGCTGGGCCTGCCGATCTTCATCCGCAATACCTTCCAGCCCAGCCATCCGGGTACGCGGATCAGCGCCGAGCGCTCGCCACGTGGCCCGGTGAAAGGGCTGACGCTGAGCACGGATCTGGCCCTGCTGAACCTGGAAGGCACCGGCCTGATCGGCGTGCCGGGTACCGCCGAACGGGTGTTCGCCGCGCTGCGCCAGGCACAGGTCTCGGTAGTGATGATTTCGCAGGGGTCTTCCGAACATTCCATCTGCTGCGTTGTCCGTGCGGGTGAAGCGGCGCGTGGTCGCGATGCCGTGGTGCAGGCGTTCTCGCACGAACTGGCTGCCGGCCAGGTGCAGCGGGTGCAGGTCAGCGAGGGCGTCAGCGTGCTGGCCGCCGTGGGCGATGGCATGGCGGGCCAGCCGGGTGTGGCCGCACGGCTGTTCGAATCGCTGGGCCGGGCGCAGGTGAACATCCTGGCGATCGCGCAGGGGTCTTCCGAACGCAACATCTCGGTGGCGGTGGCAAGCGCCGATGCGACCCGCGCGTTGCGTGCCGCGCATGCCGGGTTCTGGCTGTCGCCGCAGACGTTCGCGGTGGGGGTGATCGGTCCGGGCAATGTTGGCGCTGCGCTGCTGGACCAGCTGCTGGCGGCGCGCCCGCAGTTGTTGGCCAAGGCCAATGTCGATCTGCGCCTGCGCGCGCTTGCGTCACGCTCGCGCATGCGCCTGGAGGCCGATGGCCTGCATGAAGACTGGCGCCAGGCGCTGCAGGACGCCGGCCAGGCCAGCGATCTGGACCACTTCACCGAGCACCTGCTGGCCGCGCATCTGCCGCACGCGGTGGTGATTGACTGCAGTGGCAGCGCCGAGGTCGCCGAGCGCTATGAAGGCTGGCTGGCCGCCGGCATCCATGTGGTGACCCCGAACAAGCAGGCCGGCGCCGGTCCGCTGGCACGCTACCAGCGCATCCGCGCGGCGGCGGCGGCCAGTGGTGCGCGCTTCCGCTACGAGGCCACGGTGGGTGCCGGCCTGCCGGTGATCACCACGCTGCGTGACCTGGTGGATACCGGAGACGAAGTGCTGGCGATCGAAGGCATCTTCTCCGGCACGCTGGCCTGGCTGTTCAATCGTTTTGACGGCAGCCAGCCGTTCTCGGCACTGGTCGCGCAGGCGCGCTCGATGGGCTACACCGAGCCGGATCCGCGCGACGACCTGTCCGGTGTGGATGTTGCGCGCAAGCTGGTGATCCTGGCCCGCGAGGCCGGTCACGCGCTCAGCCTGGAGCAGGTGCAGGTGGAGAGCCTGGTGCCGGCGTTGCTGCGCGAAGGAAGCGTGGACGATTTCATGGCCCGCCTGGGTGCCTCCGATGAGGCGCTGCTGGCCCGGCTGCACGATGCCCGCCAACGCGGCGCGGTGCTGCGCTATGTTGCGCGGCTGGGGCCGGATGGCGCGTCGGTCGGGCTGCAGGAGCTGCCGGCCGACCACGCGTTCGCCAACCTGCGGCTGACCGACAACGTGGTGCAGTTCCGTACCCGCCGCTACTGCGACAACCCGCTGGTGGTGCAGGGCCCGGGCGCGGGCCCGGAAGTCACCGCTGCCGGCGTGTTCGCTGATCTGCTGCGGGTGGCGGCCGGCGAAGGAGCGCGGCTGTGATCGCACGCGCTTTCGCACCCGCATCGGTGGCCAACGTGGCGGTCGGCTTCGACATCCTCGGCCACGCCATCGCCGGTATCGGCGATACGGTGAGCGTGCGCCGCATCGACGAACCGTTGGTGCGCATCGATGCGATCCGTGGCAGTGCGGTCGAACTGCCGCTGGACGCACCAGGCAATACCGCCGGCGCCGCGCTGATCTCGCTGCGCGCAGCGCTGGGGCTGGGCTTCGGTTTCGCCATCGAGATCGACAAGGGCATTCCGTTCGGCTCCGGCATGGGCGGATCGGCGGCCTCCTGCGTGGCCGCGCTGGTGGCAGCCAATGCAGTGCTGGACATGCCGCTGCCGCGCGAGGCGCTGTATCCGTTCGCACTGGATGGCGAAGCCGTGGCCAGCGGTGGCCGCCATGGTGACAACGTCGGCCCGCTGCTGCTGGGCGGCGTGGCGCTGTGCACGGCTGATCGCCTGGTGCCGATTCCGGTGCCGGCCAGCTGGCACAGCCTGCTGGTGCATCCGCATGCGGTGCTGGAGACCCGGCGGGCACGACAGGCGCTGCAGGGCAGCTATGCGCTGGGCGAATTCGTCGCGCAGAGTGCCCACCTGGCGCTGGTGTTGAGCGGTTGCCATCGCAGCGATGCCTCGCTGGTGCGCGCCGGCCTGCGCGATGTGCTGGTGGAACCGCGGCGGGCGGGCCTGATCGTGGGCTTCGACGCGGCACGCGATGCTGCACTGGCCGCCGGCGCGATGGGCGCGGGCATTTCCGGCGCCGGGCCCAGCGTCTTTGCCTGGTTTGAAGATGCCGACCGGGCGCGCGCGGCAGCGCAGCCGGTGCGTGCGGCGTTTGCCGCTGCCGGCTTCGACAGTGATGCCTGGATCTCGCCGCTGGATGCACCCGGAGCCTGCTTGTGCTGAATCCTTCCTCCCTACCGGATATCGACCTCATGCAATTCGTTTCGACCCGCGGCCAGTCGCCGGCCGTTGGACTCAGTGCGGCCATCGCTGCCGGTCTCGCCCCCGATGGTGGCCTGTACGTACCGGAGGTGCTGCCGGCGCCGCGCGCGCTGCAGGCCGGTACGAGCCTGGCCGATACCGCCGCTGACCTGCTGGCGCCGTTCTTCGCGGGCGATATGCTGGCCGAGGCCTTGCCATCGATCTGCCGTGAGGCCTTCGATTTCCCCGTGCCATTGCGCGCGCTGCGCAACAGCGGTGACCATGTGCTGGAGCTGTTCCACGGGCCGACGGCGGCGTTCAAGGATATCGGCGCGCGCTTCCTCGCCGGTGTGCTGTCGCGGCTGCAGACCGGCAAGGGACGCGATCTGACCATCGTCGTGGCCACTTCCGGTGACACCGGTGCAGCCGTAGCGGCGGCCTTCCATCGGCAGCCAGGTGTACGCGTGGTGGTGCTGTATCCCGATGGCCGGGTGTCGCCGCGACAGGCGCACCAGCTCGGCTGCTTTGGCGACAACATCCAGGCGCTGCGGGTGGCCGGTTCGTTCGATGATTGCCAGGCGATGGTGAAGCAGGCGCTGGCCGACCGCGATCTGCAGGCACAGGTGCCGCTGAGCTCCGCCAACAGCATCAGCCTGGGCCGGCTGCTGCCGCAGATGAGCTATTACGCGCACGCGGCGCTGAGCCATCATGCGCAGCATCAGCGGCGCTTGAACCTGGTGGTGCCGACCGGCAACCTCGGCAATGCGATGGCGGCAGTGCTGGCGCGCGCGCTCGGCGTGCCGATCGGGCAGATCGTGCTGGCCACCAACGCCAACGCGGTGCTGCCGCGCTATTTCAGTGGCGACCCGTACCAGCCAGCGGCCAGCATTGCGACCGTGGCCAACGCCATGGATGTCGGCGCGCCCAGCAACTTCGAGCGGCTGCGCTGGCTGTACCAGGGCGACGATGCCGAGCTGCGGGCGGCGTTCCGCGCCTTCGCAGTGGATGACGTGACCATCCGCGCGACCATCGCCAGCGCCCATGCCAGCGACGGTGAACTGTTCTGCCCGCACACGGCCACGGCGGTGAAGGTGCTGCAGGATCTGCGCGCGGGCGGCGCCAAGGGCGACTGGGCGGTGGTTGCTACCGCGCACCCGGCCAAGTTCGAGGCGGTGGTGGAACCGTTGATCGGCGAAGCAGTGGCGGTGCCGCCGGCCTTGGATGCATTGCTGCAGCGTCCGGCACATGCCGAGCCATTGGCGGCGGACTACGCGGCATTGCGTGAGGTGTTGTTGCGTTGATGGAGGCGTCTGCGTGGTTGCCGGCCAGCGGCCGGCACTACCAGAACCACGCATCACGGGTAGTGCCGGCCGCTGGCCGGCAACCGCAGATGTCACCAATCGATCATGGTAGTGCCGGCCGCTGGCCGGCAACCGCAGATGTCACCAATCGATCGTGGTAGTGCCGGCCGCTGGCCGGCAAGCCGACACTGATCGGGCGCTCAGCCCTGCACGTCACCGGCCAGCGTGCGCAGGCCATCCTCGTCGAGGATCTCAACCACGTTCAGATGAGGCAGGGCGATCAACCCCTGCTGGCGCAGCTTGGTGAAGGTGCGGCTGACCGTCTCCATCGTCAGGCCCAGATGATCGGCGATGTCGCCGCGGCCCATCGGCAGGGAGACGCGCAGGCCATCTCCGCCCAGCTTGGCCTCGCGCGCGGCCAGGCGAAGCAGGAAATCAGCGAGTTTTTCCGCCGGCTGCAGGCGTGCCAGCGCCAGCGCGGCATCCTGTGCGGCGTCCAGCTCCTGGCAGGCGCGCTGCAGCAGCTTGCGCTCCAGGTGCGGATAGCGGGCGCGCAGGCCCTTCATCTGCGGCAGGGCAACGCGGCACACGCGGCTGTCGGCGATGGCCTCGATGTCGTAGCGATGGTGGTCGCTGCCGCTCAGGCCCAGGTAATCGCCAGGCAGCACGAAGCCATTGATCTGGCGACGGCCATCGGCAAGCGTGCGCACCAGCCGCAGCGCGCCACCGGTCAATGTATAGACATGCTGGCGCTCTTCGCCGCTGCGGGCGAGGGTGCTGCCCATCGCCAGCTGCTGCGACACGGTCACCTGTTCCAGCGCCTGCACCTCATCGGGCGACAGCGCAGAGCACACCGCCAGGTGGCGTACCGAGCAGTGCAGGCAGTCCAGCGTGGCGCAGGACGGCGCGGCGGGATCGTTGGTGGCGGGCGGAGCGCCGGAAGGCCGGGACATGTTGCGTGGGCGTATCGCGGGCGGGGGAGGGCTTTATGATACTTCAAGCGGCCGTTGGACCCCTTATCTGCGGCTGAGCGATGCGGGGCGCTAGAATGTCGCCCCCTCCCACGTCCCCGATTCCGCAGGAGCTCCGCCCGTGATCAAGCCCCGTACCCCGCCCGGCACCCTTGAACTGCTGCCGCGCGAGCAGATTGCGTTCCAGCGCATGCTGGACGTCATCCGCCGCAACTACGAGCGCTTCGGGTTCCTGCCGGTGGAGACGCCGGTGTTCGAGCTGTCCGATGTGCTGCTGACCAAGTCCGGCGGCGAGACCGAGCGCCAGGTGTATTTCGTGCAGTCCACCGGCGCGCTGGCCAACGCTGCTGAATCCGGCGATCGTTCGCTGCCGGAGATGGCGCTGCGCTTCGACCTGACCGTGCCGCTGGCGCGTTACGTGGCCGAACACGAACACGAGCTGACCTTCCCGTTCCGCCGTTACCAGATGCAGCGCGTGTACCGCGGCGAGCGCGCCCAGCGCGGCCGCTTCCGCGAGTTCTACCAGTGCGACATCGACGTGATCGGCAAGGACAGCTTGAGCGTGCGTTACGACGCCGAAGTGCTGGCGGTCATCCATGCGGTATTTGCCGAACTGCGCATCGGTGACTTCAGCATCCAGTTGAACAACCGCAAGCTGCTGCGCGGCTTCTTCGAAAGCCTGGGCGTGGCCGAGGGCGAACGCCAGCTGGCAGTGCTGCGCGAAGTGGACAAGCTGGACAAGCGTGGCCCCGACTACGTGCGCGAGACGCTGGTGGGCGAGGGCTTCGGCATTCCGGCCGAACAGGTCGAGAAGATCCTGGCCTTCGTCGCCGTGCGTTCGCAGGGTCATGCCGATGCGCTGGCACAGCTGGCAGCGCTGGAAGACGGTGCGGGTTCCTCGGAGATCCTGCGTGCCGGCGTGGCCGAGCTGCGCGAAGTACTGCAGCTGGTGCAGGCACTGGGCGTGCCGGAAAGCGCGTACTGCCTGAACTTCTCCATTGCACGTGGCCTGGATTACTACACCGGCACGGTATACGAGACCACGCTGACCGACCACCCGCAGATCGGGTCGATCTGTTCCGGTGGCCGTTATGAAGACCTGGCCAGCCACTACAGCAAGTCCAAGCTGCCGGGCGTGGGCATTTCCATCGGCCTGTCGCGCCTGTTCTGGCAGCTGCGCGAAGCTGGCCTGATCGAGGGCATCGAGGCCAGCAGCGTGCAGGCGCTGGTGGCGCTGATGGACGAGCAGGGCATGCCGCAGTCGCTGGACATCGCCCGCCGCCTGCGCGCCGGTGGCATCAACACCGAAGTGCAGATGGAGCCGAAGAAGATCGGCAAGCAGTTCCAGTACGCGGCCAAGGCCGGTATCCGTTTCGTGGTGCTGGCTGGCGAGGACGAACTGGCGCGCGGCGTGGTGGCGGTGAAGGACCTGCTGCGCGAGCAGCAGTTCGAAGTCTCCCGTGATGAACTGGCCAGCACCCTGCGGGTGGAACTGGAGCAGTCGCGGGTCATGCCGTGACGCGTGCCGCTGCAGGAACACTGATGCTGTTCCTGCTGGCGGCATGCCAGAGCGATCCGGCGTTGCGCAGCACCCGGATCGGCCCTGCGTATTACCAGCTGGTGGCTGATCGCTGCCATGTGATGGATCGAGCGCAGCTTGAGCAGGATCTGCAGGTCCTTGCCGAGCGGGCGTGCCCGGGCCGGGCAGGAGCGCTGCAGAACCTGCAGTCCCGTCCCAGCCGGCAGGGCAGCCTGTTCGGTGAATGCCTGCGGCGCGGCGCGCTGCAGGCAGAGGTCCGCTGCCTGCCCTGATCGAAGCCCTGTCCATTGCCGCATCCGAACGCCCACCGCCCGGTGGGCGTTTTCGTTTCCGCTGCCTGAACGGGCCTGGCGGAACCTGGCCGTGCCTTTGACGCGGCGTGCAAGAATGCGTTAATGTACTAACACGCTATTACATTGATGCAAGAGCCACGCCCGTGAAAGCCCGCCCCGACATCGCCGCCAAAGACCCGCACGCCGACCTTGAAGCCCTGGCCCAGGCCTTTGCCGCACTGCGCGAGCCGGAGCAGGTGGTCGCCTTCCTGCGTGACCTGTGCACGCCAGCCGAGCTGGAAGCCATGGCCGACCGCTGGAAGGTGGTGCCGCTGCTGCAGCAGGGCGTGCCCTACCGCGAGATCCACGAGCGCACCGGCGTCAGCGTGACCACCACCGGACGGGTGGCACGCACGCTCGAGCATGGCCATCGAGGCTATGCCGCCGCTGTCGACCGCCTTGCTTCGCGCTGATCCGCGCCCCGTTCCAGACTTCGAGACCTCCCCCATGAGTGCAACCCAGGCAGCGCCGGCGCGAGACCGGCTGCGTATCGCCATCCAGAAGAGTGGCCGGCTGGCCGAGCCCGCCCGCAACCTGCTCAGTGCCTGTGGCCTGAGCTGGCGCGAGAGCCGCGACAAGTTGTTCTGCTACGGCGAATCGCTGCCGGTGGACCTGTTGCTGGTGCGCGACGACGACATTCCCGGCCTGATCGCCGATGGCGTCTGCGACCTGGGTATCGTCGGCCGCAATGAACTGGACGAACAGGCGGCCGCGCGTCGCCAGATCGGCCTGGCCGATGCCTACCAGGCATTGCGGGGGCTGGGCTTTGGCCAGTGCCGCTTGATGCTGGCGGTGCCGGAAGACTGGCAATGGCAGGGGCCGGCACAACTGGCCGGTACCCGCATCGCCACCAGCTACCCGGCCATCCTCAAGCAGTGGCTGGCCGTGCAGGGCGTGGATGCACAGGTGGTGGAACTGTCCGGCTCGGTGGAGATCGCGCCGCGCCTGGGCACCGCCGACCTGATCTGCGACCTGGTCTCCAGCGGCGCCACGCTGCGTGCCAACCAGCTCACCCCGGTGCACAACCTGCTCGACAGCGAAGCCGTGCTGGCCGGTGCGGTACGCGTTCCCGATGATGCGCGCGGCGCGCTGCGCAGCATGCTGCTGCGCCGCCTGGACGGTGTGGTGCAGCGGCAGGACCGCAAACTGCTGATGTTCCGCGCCAGCGAGGACCGCGTCGACGCGTTGTCGCAGCTGCTGGCCGATGCCGAACCGTTGGTGCGTTTGCCTGCCGATGGCGGTGCATTGCGCCTGCAGACCATGTGCCCCGGTCCATTGACCTGGCAGCGCATGGAAGAACTGGAGCGCGCCGGCGCCCAGGGCCTGATGGTACTGAGCGTGGAGCGGTCGCTGGCATGAATCGTCTGATCTGGTCGCAACTTGACGAGGCCGCACGCAGCGCGGCGCTGACCCGCCCGGTGCAGATCGTGGCGCAGCAGACCCGTGATGCGGTGGCCGCGCTGATCGCGCAGGTGCGCACGCAGGGCGACGCCGCGCTGCGCGCGATCACCGCGCGCTTCGATGGCGTGGATCTGCAGGATTTCGAAGTTTCCGCAGCCGAGTTCGCAGCTGCCGATGCCTTGGTGCCGGCCGAGCTGCGCCAGGCCATGGTGGAAGCGGCCGAACGCATCACCCGCTTCCACGCGGCCGGCATGGGCCAGGGCTATACGGTGGAAACCGCGCCGGGCGTGGTCTGCGAGCGCATGCTGCGGCCGATCGGCCGGGTTGGGCTGTACGTGCCGGCCGGTAGTGCGCCACTGCCGTCCACCGCGCTGATGCTGGGCGTGCCGGCGCAGTTGGCCGCTTGCCCACAGGTGGTGCTGTGCACCCCGCCGCGTGCCGACGGTACGGCCGATCCTGCGGTGCTGGTGGCCGCGCGCCTGACCGGTGTGCAACGCGTGTTCAAGCTGGGTGGTGCGCAGGCGATCGCGGCGATGGCCTATGGCACCGAAAGCATCCCGGCGAGCGACAAGCTGTTCGGGCCGGGCAACAGTTTCGTCACCGAAGCCAAGCAGCAGGTGGCACAGGACGGTGCCGCCGCCATCGACATGCCGGCCGGTCCCTCGGAAGTGCTGGTGATCGCCGATGCCGGTGCCAACCCTGCATTCGTTGCCGCCGACCTGCTGTCGCAGGCCGAGCACGGCCCGGATTCCCAGGTGCTGCTGCTGACCGATGACGCGGCGATGCTGGCCGCCGTCGAGGCCGAAGTTGAGCGCCAGGTGGCCCTGCTGCCGCGGCAGGACATCGCCCGCCAGGCCCTGTCGGCATCGCAGTTGATCCAGGTGGAATCGCTGGCCGATGCGTTTGCGATCAGCAACCGCTACGCCCCCGAACACCTGATCCTGGCCCTGCGCGAACCGCGCGCGTGGCTGGACCAGGTGCAGGCGGCCGGTTCGGTGTTCCTCGGCGACTACACGCCGGAAGCACTGGGTGACTACTGCAGCGGCACCAACCACGTGCTGCCCACCGCCGGTGCCGCGCGCGCCTACAGTGGCGTCAGCGTGGCCAGCTTCCAGAACCTGATCAGCGTACAGAGCGCGACCGCTGCTGGCCTGGCCGCGATCGGTGGCTGCGCGCGCATCATCGCCAGCGCCGAAGGGCTGGATGCGCACGAACGTGCGGTGGCACTGCGCATGGAGGTGGCCGCATGAGCGCGGATATCGACGGCGTGCTGGCCCTGGTACGGCCGGACCTGCAGGCCTTTGCCGGCTACAGTTCGGCGCGCAGCAGCGCTGTGCAGGGCGAGGTGTGGTTGAACGCGAACGAATCGGCGTGGGCCAACCCGGCCGACGCCACGGGCGGCTGCCGCCGCTACCCGGAACCGCAACCGGGTGCGCTGCGTGATGCGCTGGCGTCGCTGTACGGCGTGCAGCCGCAACAGCTGCTGGTAGGCCGTGGCAGCGACGAGGCGATCGATCTGCTGGTGCGCGCCCTGTGCGTGCCGGGCCGCGATGGCGTGCTGGTGACGCCGCCGGTATTCGGCATGTACGCGGTCTGTGCGCGGTTGCAGGGTGCGCCGTTGATCGAGGTGCCGCTGATTGACGATGGTGAGGGCCTGCGCACGGATCTGGACGCGGTGATTGCCGCTGCGAAGGGGCAGGGCGCCAAGCTCGTTTTCCTGTGCGCGCCGTCCAATCCTGCCGGCAGCGATATCCCGCTGGCGGAGATCGAGCGCGTGGCCGTTGCCCTGCGCGGGCAGGCGCTGGTGGTGGTGGACGAGGCCTATGTCGAGTACGCGCAGCGCGCTTCGGCGACCACGCTGCTTGCCGCGCACGCCAACCTGGCGGTGCTGCGCACGTTGTCCAAGGCGCACGCTCTGGCCGCCGCGCGTATCGGCACCTTGATCGCCGCGCCGGAGCTGATTGCCGTGCTGCGCCGCTGCCAGGCGCCGTACCCGGTGCCGACGCCGTGCGCCGAGCTGGCCGTGCAGGCGCTGCAGCCGGCCGCGCTTGCGCGCACCGCTGAGCGGGTAGCCACGGTCATCACCGAGCGCGAGCGCCTGCACCACGGCCTGCAGGGCCTGCCTGGCATCGGCCGGGTATACGCATCGGCCGGCAACTACCTGCTGGTCCGCTTTGCCGATGCGCAGGTGGCGTTCGACGCGCTGCTCGCTGCCGGCGTGGTGGTGCGCGACCAGCGCGCCGCACCGCAGCTGGGCGATGCACTGCGTATCAGCATCGGCAGCCCCGAAGAGAACGACCGCGTGCTTGCGGCCCTGTCGGCACGGAGGGCCGCGGCATGACGCCGATACTGTTCATCGACCGCGACGGCACCCTCATCGAGGAGCCGGCGGATTTCCAGATCGACGCCTACGAGAAGCTGCGCTTCGTGCCGCAGGTGATCCCGGCGCTGCTGAAGCTGCGCGATGCCGGCTACCAGTTCGTGATCGTCACCAACCAGGATGGCCTCGGCAGCGAGAGCTACCCGCGCGCCAGCTTCGATGGCCCGAATGACCTGATGCTGCAGATCTTCGAAAGCCAAGGCATCGTTTTCCGTGACGTGCTGGTCGACTGCAGCTGGCCGCACGACAACGCGCCGACGCGCAAGCCGGGCATCGGCCTGATGACGGCCTACCTGCAGGACCGCAGCATCGACTGGGCGCGCTCGGGCATGGTGGGCGACCGCATCACCGACCTGCAGTTCGCCGACAACCTCAACATCCGTGGCTTCCAGCTGCGCACCGAACAGTTCGGCGGCGAGTGGGACTGGCCGGGCATCGCCCACGCACTGGCCGATGCACCACGCACGGCGGTGGTCCAGCGCAATACCAAGGAGACGAAGATCCGCGTCGAACTGGATCTGGACCGTGCCGGCGATGCGCACATCCACACCGGCCTGCCGTTCTTCGACCACATGCTGGAGCAGATCGGCAAGCACGGCGGTTTCGCCCTGGACATCCGCGCCGAGGGCGATCTGCACATCGACGAACACCACACCATCGAAGACACCGGCCTTGCGCTGGGCCAGGCCCTGCGCGAGGCGCTGGGCGACAAGCGCGGCATCGGCCGTTACGGCTTTACCCTGCCGATGGATGAAACCCTGGCCAGCGCTGCGCTGGATTTCAGTGGCCGCCCGTATTTCGTGTTCGAAGGCGAGTTCAAGCGCGAGCGCGTGGGCGACATGCCGACCGAGCTGGTCCCGCACTTCTTCCGTTCGCTGTGCGATGCCAGCGGGCTGAACCTCAACCTGCAGGTGCGTGGCGACAACGACCACCACAAGGTTGAAGCCTGCTTCAAGGCCCTGGCACGTGCACTGCGGCCGGCACTGGCGCGGCAGGGCACCGCCTTGCCGACCACCAAGGGGGCGCTGTGAGCGAGGTCGTGCTGATCGATGCCGGCGGTGCCAACCTGGGTTCGGTGCGCTACGCATTGGAACGGCTCGGTGCGACGGTGAAGCTGGTCCGCGATGCCGAAGGCCTGGCCGGCGCGCAACGGGTGATCCTGCCCGGCGTCGGCGCGGCCGGCCCCGGCATGCAGCGCCTGCATGCGCAGGGCCTGGTCGAGCCGCTGCGCCAGCTGCAGGTGCCCTTGATGGGCATCTGCCTGGGCATGCAGCTGTTGTTTGACCGCTCCGAAGAGGCCGGCGTGGATACGCTGGGATTGATCCCCGGCGTGGTGCGCAAGCTGGTGCCGGCCTGTGGCATCCGCGTGCCGCACATGGGTTGGAACCGGCTGCTGCCGCTGCGCCCGTCGCTGCTGCTGCAGGGGGTTCCCGAGCGCGCCAGTGCGTATTTCGTGCACAGCTATGCCGCGCCGCTGAACAGCCATACCGTCGCCGCCTGTGATCACGGCGGCCTGTTCACCGCCGTGGTCGAGCAGGGCCGCTACTTCGGCGCCCAGTTCCATCCCGAGCGGTCCGGCGATACCGGTTCGCTGATGCTGCGCAATTTCCTCGAGGGCACCGCTGCATGAGTTTCATCGTCTACCCCGCACTGGATATCCGCGACGGCCGCGTCGTGCGGCTGCGCCAGGGCGACTACGCGCAGGAAACCCACTATGGCGACGACCCGCTGCCGCGTGCGCAGGCATTCGCCACGCAGGGCGCACAGTGGATGCACCTGGTCGATCTGGATGCCGCACGTGCCGGTGGCTACACGTTGGCGCCGCTGTTGGCCGCGATCCGTGCGCAGACCCCGCTGCAGGTACAGACCGGTGGCGGTGTGCGTGGCCGTGACGACGTGGCACGCATCCTCGATGCCGGCGCCAGCCGCGTGGTGATCGGCTCACTGGCGGTGCGCGAGCCGGCGCAGGTGATCGGCTGGCTGGGCGAGTTCGGCCCGGAGCGGCTGACCATCGCCCTCGATGCACGGCAGGACGCGCAGGGGCAATGGCAGCTGCCGGTGCATGGCTGGACCGAGAACGCGGGGGTGACCCTGGATGCGCTGGCCGAACGCTATGCACAGGCCGGCATGCGTCACCTGTTGTGCACCGACATCGCCCGCGATGGCATGCTCGCCGGGCCCAACATCAGCCTGTACCGGCACCTCGCAGCGTTGCTGCCGGGCGTGGCGGTACAGGCGTCAGGCGGTATCCGCGATGTGGCCGACGTGGCTGCGGCACAGGCCGCCGGTTGTGGCGGCGCGATCCTCGGCAAGGCATTGCTGGAACAGCGCATGGACCTGGCGGAGGCGCTGGCATGCTGAGCCGCCGCATCATTCCATGCCTGGACGTGCGCGATGGCCGCGTGGTCAAGGGCGTGCGTTTCCGCGATCACGTCGACATGGGGGACATCGCTGAACTGGCGCAGCGCTATCGCGACCAGGGTGCCGACGAGCTGGTGTTCTATGACATCGGCGCCAGCCCGGAGGCACGGTCGGTGGACGTGGCCTGGATCGAGCGCATCGCGCGCCTGATCGATATCCCGTTCTGCGTGGCCGGCGGCATCGACAGCGTGGAGACCGCGCGTCGTGTGCTGTTCGCCGGTGCGGACAAGATCTCGATCAACTCACCCGCGCTGGGCCGCCCGGAACTGATCACCGAACTGGCCGAAGAATTCGGCGTGCAGTGCGTGGTGGTCGGTGTCGACTCGGTACGCGAGGACGACGGCCAGTGGCGCGTGCGCCGTTTCAGCGGCGACCCGGACAAAACCCAGGCAGTGCCGCTGCGCACGCTGGACTGGATCGTCGAGGCGCAGCGCCGGGGTGCCGGCGAGATCGTGCTGAACTGCATGGACAGCGATGGCGTGCGCCGTGGCTATGACGTCGAGCAGCTGCGCCAGGCACGTGCGCTGTGCCAGGTGCCCCTCATCGCATCGGGCGGTGCGGGTACGATGGAGCACTTCGCCCAGGCCTTTGACCAGGCCGACGTTGACGGTGCGCTGGCGGCCAGCGTATTCCACAGTGGCGCCATCGCCATTGCCGACTTGAAGCGCTACCTGCGCGAGCAGCAGATCGAGGTGCGGGATGTCTATTGATGTGCGGCCGTCGCCGCAGGCGCTGGAAACGCTGGACTGGGACAAGGGCGATGGGTTGCTGCCGGCCGTTGTGCAGGACGCCGACACCCTGCAGGTGCTGATGCTGGGCTACGTCAGCGCCGAGTCGCTGGCAGCGACGCTGGCCATCGGCCACATGACCTTCTTCAGCCGCAGCAAGCAGCGTCTTTGGACCAAGGGCGAGCAGTCCGGCAATGTGCTGGCGGTGCAGTCGATCAGCGTCGATTGCGATGCCGATACGCTGCTGGTGCTGGCGCGCCCGGCAGGCCCGACCTGCCACACCGGCGCGGAAAGCTGCTTCGACGGCGCACCGAAGGACTTCCTCGGTGGCCTGGACCAGCTGGTCGCCGTGCGTGAGGCGCTGCGCCCCTCCGGCAGCTATACGACGTCCCTGTTCGAAGGCGGCATCCGCCGCATCGCGCAGAAGGTGGGCGAGGAAGGCGTGGAGACGGCGCTGGCCGGGGTGGCGCAGGACGATGAGGCCTTGCTGGGCGAGGCGTCGGACCTGCTGTACCACCTGCTGGTGCTGCTGCGCGCGCGCGGGCTGTCGCTGCAAGATGCCCGCGACGTGCTGGAAAAGCGCCATCGTTAGAGGCGCGGTAGCGCCGGCCGCTGGCCGGCAACCCGATGATCAAGGGACGCCTGGTGGAATGCCGGCCAGCGGCCGGCACGACAGGAAAAGCGGCAATCGCGTGCGCGATGTCATCGCCGGAATCTACAATAGGCGGTCTCTTTTTCCCGGACCGCCCCCATGAAACTGCCTGCCGCCTGGCTGTGCTGCCTGTTGCTGACCTCGCCGGCCTGGGCCGCCGATACCGTGGTCAGCGGCAAGGTCTATCTGGAGCGTGACGGCAAGCCGGGCCGCGGTGCGACCGATCCGGGCCTGGCCGGCGTGCAGGTGTCCAACGGCGAAACCATCGTCAAGACCGCCGCCGACGGCAGCTACAGCCTGCCGGTGCGTGACGGCCAGACGGTCTTCGTGATCAAGCCCGATGCCTATTCCTTCCCGAAGGCCGCCGACGGCCTGCCGTCGTTCTGGCGGCACTACCGGCCGAATGGTTCGCCGGCGCTGAAGTACGGTGGCATCGCCGCGACCAGTGACGTTGCCCGCAACTGGGACTTCGCCATGCAGAACGACCGGCATGACAGCCGCCGTGGGTTCCAGATGCTGGTGTTCACCGACTCGCAGACCGCCAGCCTGCAGGACATCGGCTACTACCGGCAGTCCATCGTGGCGCCGCTGGTGGGCCAGACCAAGGCCCGCCTGGGCACCACGCTGGGTGACATCGTCAACGACGACCTGACCCTGTACCCGGCGATCAACAAGGTCACCACCGAACTCGGCGTGCCGTGGTTCCACGTACCCGGCAACCACGACCTGGATGTCGACGCGGCCAATGATGCGCATTCGCTGGACAGCTGGCGCAACATCTACGGCCCCGATACCTATGCAGTGGAAGAGGGGGGCGCCAGTTTCGTGTTCCTCGACGACGTGGTGTACGACCCCAACGCCAAGCCCAGGTATGTGGGTGGCCTGCGCGAGGATCAGTTCGCTTTCCTCGCTGCCTACCTGAAGGGCCTGCACAAGGACCGTCTGCTGGTGCTGGGCATGCACATCCCGCTGTTCGATGCGGCACCGGGGCGCGAGACCTTCCGCCATGCCGACCGCCAGCGCCTGTTCGACCTGCTGAAGGACTTCCGCAACGTGCTGGTGCTCAGTGGCCACAGCCACACCCAGCAGCACGTCTACCACGGCAAGGCTGACGGCTGGCAGGGCGCCAGGCCGCTGCACGAGTACAACGTCGGTGCCAACTGCGGTGCGTTCTGGTCGGGCGTGAAAAATGCCGCCGGCGTACCGGACAGCACCATGAGCGACGGCACGCCGAAGGGCTATGCGCTGCTGGACGTGGCCGGCAACGGCAGCTATCGCCTGCAGTACCGGGTGGCCGGTGCGGCCGCCAGCGAGCAGATCGGCCTGCATGCACCGAAGGTGCTGCGCAAGGGCGCGTACCCGGCGTGGGGCATCTATGCCAACGTGTACATGGGCGAGGACGCCAGCGTGGTCGAGTACCGCGTCGATGGCGGCGCCTGGCAGCCGATGAAGCAGGTCAGCCAGCCTGATCCGCGCCTGCTGGTGGAGAACGTGGCCGACGACCTGGCTTCCACGCTGCGCGGCTACGACCGTTCGCCGGAAGCCACCGCCTCGCCGCACCTGTGGCGTGGCGCGTTGCCGACCGACCTGGCCGTGGGCAGCCACAAGGTCGAGGTGCGCTCCACCCAGCCCGATGGTGCGGTGTTCACCGCCAGCACCAGCTACAGCCTGCAGACCGCGCAGCCCTGAGCGCGGGCCGGGCTGCCATCACCAACTTCCATCACGAAAGGACGCAGCATGGATATCCGCTTCATGGCCGGCACCACGCCGGTCACCCTCAGCCGCCACTGGTTCACCGGCGCGATGATGCTGCAGAGCGCCAGCGAGAAGGTCTGGGTGCAGCATCCGCTGCATCCGGGCACGCACTTCTCGTTCTCGCTGGTACAGTCGTGGCAGCGCCATATCGCCGGCCATGAAGTGCTGGTGGAGCGGACCCGGCCGCTGCTGTTCGCCGGGTTCCGCCCGCAGCGCCTGCGGGTGCTGGTGGATGGCGTGCAGGTGGCCGAGCAGGAAGGCATGTGACCCGGGCGGCGCTGTCGCCGCGCTAGGCAAAGGCCGTCCGATGCCTGAGAATCGGCACGATTCAATCGATCCAAGCAGGCCAGCGTGAACGTTGCAGCAGTGTCCCCGGCGCCATCCGAGTCCGCCCGCAGCGGCGTCCCCCGCAGCCTGGTCGTCGCCGATGTCGGCGGTACCTTCGCCCGTCTTGCGTTGGCTGAGACCCTGCCGGGGCAGGCGCCGCGACTGGGCAGCTACCGCACCTACGCCTGCGCCGACCACCCCAGCCTGGCGGCGATCCTGGCCGATTTCACCGCCAGTCTCGGCCAGCCGATGGCCAGTGCGGTGGTCGCCATCGCCGGCCTGCTCGACGGCGATACCCTGATCAATGCCAATCTGCCGTGGACGGTGTCGCTGTCGGCGACGCGCCGCGAGTCGGGCCTGCCCGACCTGCAGCTGATCAATGATTTCGAAGCAGTGGCGCTGGCCATTCCCTACCTGCAGGCCGACACGCTGGTGCCGCTGAATGGCGATGCCGATCCGGCCAAGACCTTCCCGGCACTGGTGCTGGGGCCGGGCACCGGCCTGGGCGCCGCGTTGCGCTTCGCCGATGGCGAGCGCCCGGTGCTGGCCAGCGAGATCGGACACGCTGCGTTGGGCGCCGGCAATGCGCTGGAACTGCATGTGCTGGGCCAGCTGCTGCAGCGCTGGCCGCATGTGGACAACGAACGCGTGCTGTCCGGCAGCGGCCTGATGAACCTGTATCCCTGCCTGTGCGAAATGCGCGGCGTGGCTCCGCAATGGACCAGCACCGAAGCGCTGATCGCGGCTGCGCGGCAAGGCGACGACGCGCTGGCAGTGGAAACCCTGCAGGTGTTCTGCGCCTGGCTGGGCAGCCTGGCCGGCGACGCGGCGATCGCCGTAGGCGCGCGCTCGGTGTACCTGGCCGGCGGCATTTCCACCCATGTGCAGGACTTCCTGGCCGACGGCCGTTTCCGTGAGCGCTTCCTCAACAAGGGGGTGCTGACCGACGTGCTGCGCCAGGTGCCGGTGTGGCGGGTCGAACATGGCCAGCTGGGTGTGCTCGGTGCCGCAGCCTGGCACGCAGCGCGGACCCCCGCGCACGATTGATCGGCGCTGCCGGCATCGGGCCGGCGGGCGCAGCATGCAGACGGAGGCGAAGATGGTGGATCGCAGGCAGTTTTTGCAGGCCGGTGCACTGGCCGCAGGCGTGGCAGCGTTGCCGGCGGTGAAGGCGCGTACGCACGGTGGCGCCAAGGTGGTCTCGACCTGGGACTTCGGCGTGCCGGCCAACCAGGCCGCGTGGAAGGTACTGGCGCAGGGCGGCAGTGCGCTGGATGCGGTGGAAGCCGGTGCACGCTGGGCCGAAAGCGAGCTGTGCAATCCCACCGTCGGCCATTGTGGCAACCCGGACCGCGACGGCGTGCTGAGCCTGGACGCCAGCATCATGGATGGTGACGGCCGCTGTGGCGCGGTTGCTGCGCTGGTCGACATCCTGCACCCGGTGTCGGTGGCCCGCAGGGTGATGGAGAACAGCCCGCATGTGCTGCTGGTGGGCGAGGGCGCCCAGCAGTTCGCCGTGCAGCAGGGCTTCCAGCGCCAGCACCTGCTGACGCCGAAGGCCGAAGTGGCCTGGCGTGAGTGGCTGAAGACCGAAAAGTACGCGCCGCAGATCAATGCCGAGCGCCGCGGTCTTCCCGGCAACAGCGACAACCACGACACTATCGGCATGCTGGCACTGGACGCCAAGGGCAACCTGGCCGGTGCCTGCACCACCAGCGGCATGGCCTGGAAACTGCACGGCCGGGTCGGCGACAGCCCGATCATCGGCGCTGGCCTTTACGTGGACAACGACGTGGGCGCGGCCACCGCCTCGGGTGTGGGCGAAGAAATGATCCGCAACGCGGCCTCGTTCCTGGTGGTCGAGCTGATGCGCCAGGGCCGTTCGCCGGCACAGGCCTGCCGCGAAGCGATCGACCGGGTGGTGCGCAAGCGCCCCGAGGCCAGCCGCACACTGCAGGTCTGCTTCCTTGCCATGAACAAGCAGGGCGAGGTGGGTGCCTATGCGTTGCATCGCGGCTTCGTCTACGCGGTGTGCGATGCGCAGCGCCAGGACGACCTGCGCGACTCACCGTCGATCTATACGAGCACGCAGGCGTGAACGCGCGCCTGACGCTGGAGATCGCCAGCAATTCGGTGGCTTCGGCGTTGGCCGCGCAGGCCGGTGGCGCAGATCGCATCGAACTGTTCGACAACCTTGCCGAAGGCGGTACCACGCCGTCGTTTGCCAGCATCGCCATCGCCCGCGAGCGGTTGCAGATTCCGTTGTTCGTGCTGATGCGACCGCGTCCGGGGGATTTCCACTACGACGCGCTGGAAACCGAGCTGATGCTGCGCGACATCGCCCAGTGCCGCGCGCTGGGCTGCGATGGCGTGGTGATCGGTGCGCTGGATGCGCAGGGCGATATCGACCTGCCGCTGTGCCGCGAACTGCTGCGCGCGGCCGGCCCGTTGCAGGTGACCTTCCACCGTGCCTTCGATGCCGCGCGCGATCTGCCGGCGGCGCTGGAGCAGGTGATCGGGCTGGGCTGCCAGCGGGTGCTGACGTCCGGCGGCCAGGCCAGCGCCGACGCCGGTGCCGATGTACTGGCCGCGCTGGTCGCGCAGGCGGCCGGCAGGATCAGCGTCATGGCCGGCGCAGGGCTGGGCCCGGGCAACATCGCCGCCGTCGCGCGGAAGACCGGCTGTCTCGAACTGCATGCCTCGGCCAAGGGGCAACGACGTTCGGCCATGCAGTTCCAGAACCCGGCCCTGCGCGGGCTGGACCCGGACTGGAGCCAGACAGACACCGCCACGGTGAGTGCGCTGCGGAAGGCGCTCGACGGCTGAGCGAATCCGCCGGGCATGGCCCGGCACTACCGGGGCGGGTCCGCACCGCGATGGGTGCATGCGCGGTAGCGCCGGGCCATGCCCGGCGAACGCGCAAACCCGATCACGGACAAAACCGTTCTGCGCGCGACTGTCGCGATCGCGTCATCGACATCTGTGCTGCTTCCATAACGATGTCGTGCAACTCATTGATTCATCTGCAGCCCAACAGGCAACAACGACGTGTGTCGCGTGGATGCTGCGCCGCCGCATGCTGGGCGTGGTTCAGCTGTGCTTTAGTTTGGATCGATCCACAGGGGAGGGCGGTCGAATCGAGATGGATCGATTCAACGCCCGGGATCGCCATCCGACCGCGCGTCCACCATCCAAGAGCAACCACCCATGGCTCAGTCCGTCCGCAACCGCCGTCATCTGCTGTCCCACGCCCTCGCCCTGGCCCTGCTGCCGTTTGCCGCTGGCGCACAGGAAGCGGCCCCGTCGCCCACCAAGGATCTTGATGCGGTCACCGTCACCGGTTCGCGCATCAAGCGTGCCAGCGTCGAGGGCCCGGCCCCGGTCAACGTGATCAGCGCCGCACAGATCCAGAAGGAAGGCTTCGTCACCGTCTACGACGCACTGAAGACCCTGACCGAGGCGACCGGCACGGTCGAGGCGGCGTCGCAGTGGGGCTCGCACACCCCCAACGCGAGCGGCCTGAACCTGCGCGGCATGGGCCCCAACCGCAGCCTGCTGCTGGTCAATGGCCGTCGCGTGGCCGACTATCCGCTGCCCTATGGCGGCGAGACCAATTTCTCCAACTACAGCAACATTCCGGCGGCGGCGGTCGAACGCATCGAAGTGCTGACTGGCGGCGCCTCGGCGATCTACGGTTCGGACGCCATCGCCGGCGTGGTCAACGTCATCCTCAAGACCAACTACGACGGCGACGAAGTGCGCGTGCGCGGCGGTACCTCCACCGAAGGCGGGCGTGACACCTGGGATCTGTCCTGGGCGGGCGGCAAGACCGGCGACAACTGGAGCGTGACCTACGCTCTGCAGTACACCAAGCGCGATCCGCTGTTCGGCCGTGACCGGCCGCAGATGGACGACGCCGACGATGCGCTGTACCCGTCCTGGAACATGGAGCAGCGCAAGGTCGGTTTCCGTCCCACCGCTGGCCTGGCGTTGATCGACCCCAGCAACGGCCAGCGCCTGGCGCCGCCGGACGGCACCTGCGAGAAATTCGCTGGCGAGTACTACACCGCCGACCGCCTGGTCTACAACTACAACGCCAATACGGTGAGCAACACCGGCCGCCTCTGCGGCATGAGCGCCGACTACGCCAACTGGCTGTTGACCGGAGGCTCGGAGAACCTGTCGGGCAACCTGTATGCCACCTTCGATTTCGGCAACGATCTGCAGGCCTGGAGCAACCTGGCGGTATACCGTTCCGAAGCGATCTGGGGCACCAATCCGCCGAGCGTGTCGCTGATCGACGATGCCAACGGTTACTACTGGGATGCCAACCGCAATCGCCCGGTGCTCGGCGTGCGCCAGTTCACCCCGAACGAAGTCGGTGGCCTGGACACGCTGCGCAATACCAACCGCGAGTTGTCGTGGGATATCAGCGCAGGCCTGCGCGGGCGCCTGGCCGATCGCTTCGACTGGAGCGCCACGGTCGGTCGTTCCTACTACCGCGTCGAGGAGCGGCAGAACGTGGTCGACGAGCAGAAGTCGTACGACTTCTTCCTCGGCCCACGGCTGGGCACCACCGGCGATGGCGAGGCGACCTACGCCTTGAACGAGTCGCGCTGGTGGAACCCGATCACCCCGGACCAGTACTGGCAGATGGGCACGGTAGCGAAGAACCGGGCGTCGTCCTACGTCAACCAGGCCTCGGCCGACATCACCGGTGAACTGTTCCAGGGCTGGGCCGGGCCGATCTCGTTCGCAGCGGTAGCCGAAGTGGCCAAGCAGGGTTATCACCTCAGCCCGGACCCGCGCGCGGGCATCGATTTCGATCTGCAGAACGTCGATCGCGGCGGTGGCGAGCGTACCCGCTACTCGGCCGGTGTCGAATTCAAGATCCCGTTGGCCGACAGCCTGATCGCCACCGCGGCGGCACGCTATGACCGGTACGGCAGCTACAAGGCCGACGGCGGCGGCGAAGCGCTGGATATCGGCAGCCAGAAGGAAACCACCTGGAACGCCGGCCTGGAATGGCGGCCGTTCGAGTCGCTGCTGGTGCGCGGTTCCTACGCGACCAGCTTCCACGCGCCGGACATGCACTACCTGCTGGGCCAGGCCAGCAGTTCCGAAGTGCTCACCTACGATCGCCTGCGCTGCATCGAGAGCGGCGCTTATCTGGTCAACAACTGCGGCGTGGGCAATACCGATGTCTGGTACGCGTTCGATGTGAACCGCCGGGGTACGCCGCTGCTGCGCTCGGAAACCGGCGATTCGTGGACGGTCGGTTTCGTGTGGGACGTGCTGCCGAACCTGTCGATGAGCGCTGACTACTGGGCGATCAAGCTGGAAGACATGATCGTCGACGTCGGTGCCGACGAAGTGCTGGCCAGCGAGGCTGGCTGCCTGACCGGCAAGAACATGGATGGCACGCCGTGGGCGAACCCGGCAGGTGAGGCTTACTGCGCCGGCATCCTGGCCCGGGTGAACCGTGACAGCAGCGGCCGGCTGGTGTCGATCGAGCGCGGGCCGTTCAACCTGGCCAGCCGCGAAGTGCGCGGCATCGACCTGAGCGCGCGCTACCGGCTGGAGACGGCCGCATGGGGCAGCTTCCAGCTGGGGGTGAACTACACCAACCAGATTTCGACGAAAGAACAGCGTTACGCCAACGATCCGAACCCTGAGCGTCGCGACCGTGACCTGCGCAGCAAGCTGCGCGCCAGCCTGGCGTGGCAGGGTGGCAACTGGAATGCGAACGTGTATGCCGACCGCATCGGTTCGGTGCCGGGCGTGCGCTACCACTGGGGCACCGACCGCCTGGACAACCCCGGTGGCTGCCTGCCGTTCGCCGATGGCTACGTGCCCAGCGACAGCCCGTCGCTGAACTGCCTGGAGCCTGCCACGCGCCCGGATGGATCGGCCAATCCGAACCCGAATGCGGGGCAGCAGACGGCGCGCTACTACGGGCGGGTGGGGCCGTTCATTACCTGGAACTTCAACGTCGGCTACCAGGTGACCGAGTTCATGAAGGTCAATCTGTACGTGAACAACGCTTTCAATGCGACCAGCTGGAACCACAAGGACCCGTACAAGGTCGACTACGATTTCGCCCCGACCCGCCTGCTGGGTGCGGTGGGACGCGAGTTCGCGCTGGAGTATGTGTTCACGTTCTGAGGGAGGTGGCGCCGGGCATGGCCCGGCGCCTGCCACGCATGGCGTGGCTCTACTGTGGCTTTGATGGAACATTGGCGGGGTGGAGTGGATTTGACCTTCCCACGATGGCAAGGTCTAGGCTGGTCACCATCCTCCAGATGGAACCAGGGAAACCAGGCCATGAGCACCTCCAGCCCCACAGCCGTCCACGAGACGGCTTCCACCATCAGCCTGCCGATCGAAGGCATGACCTGCGCCAGCTGTGTTGGCCGCGTTGAAGCGGCCCTGGCCAAGGTCGAGGGGGTCGCCAGCGTGTCGGTCAACCTGGCCACCGAGCGCGCGGACATCCGTTCCTCTGGTCCGGTCGACCGCGATGCGCTGATCCAGGCAGTAGAGAAGGTGGGCTACGAAGTACCCGCCGCGACCACCGAACTGGCCGTGGAAGGGATGACCTGCGCGTCCTGCGTCGGCCGCGTGGAGCGCGCGCTGTTGGCGGTGCCGGGCGTCAGCCACGCCAGCGTCAACCTGGCCACCGAGCGTGCGACCGTGCGCGGCGTTGCCGGCATCGATGCACTGGTGGCGGCGATCGACAAGGTTGGATATGCGGCACGCGCGATCGATGGCGGTACCCAGGTCGACGAGGAAGCGGCGGAAAAGAAGGATGCCGAGCGGGTGGCGCTGAAGCGCGACCTGATCCTGGCCAGCGTGCTGGCGGCCCCGGTGTTCGTATTGGAAATGGGCTCGCACCTGATCCCCGGCATGCACCATTGGGTGATGTCCACGATCGGCATGCAGGCCAGCTGGTACCTGCAGTTCGTGCTGACCACGCTGGTCCTGGCCATTCCCGGCCGGCGTTTCTACCAGAAGGGCTTCCCGGCGCTGCTGCGCCTGGCGCCCGACATGAACTCGCTGGTGGCGGTGGGTACCGCGGCGGCGTTCGGTTATTCGGTGGTGGCCACCTTCATCCCGCGCCTGCTGCCGGCGGGCACGGTGAATGTCTACTACGAAGCGGCGGCAGTGATCGTCGCGCTGATCCTGCTCGGCCGGTTCCTGGAGGTGCGCGCGAAAGGCCGTACCTCGGAGGCGATCAAGCGCCTGGTCAACCTGCAGGCCAAGGTGGCGCACGTCAGCCGCGAAGGGCGCATCGTCGATATCCCGATCAACGAGGTGCTGCTGGGCGACCTGCTGGAAGTGCGTCCGGGCGAGCGCGTGCCGGTGGATGGTGAGGTGACCGAGGGTCGCAGCTACGTCGACGAATCGATGATCACCGGCGAGCCGATCCCGGTCGAGAAGTCGGCCGGCAGCAGCGTGGTTGGCGGCACCGTCAACCAGAAGGGCGCGCTGACCCTGCGTGCGACGGCGGTAGGTGGGCAGACCATGCTGGCGCAGATCATCCGTCTGGTTGAACAGGCACAGGGTTCCAAGCTGCCCATCCAGGCCGTGGTCGACAAGGTGACGCTGTGGTTCGTGCCGGCGGTGATGCTGGCGGCGTTGGCCACCTTCCTGGTGTGGCTGATCTTCGGGCCGTCGCCGGCGCTGACCTTCGCGCTGGTCAACGCGGTGGCCGTGCTGATCATCGCCTGCCCATGCGCGATGGGGCTGGCGACGCCGACCTCGATCATGGTCGGCACCGGCCGTGGTGCCGAGATGGGCGTGCTGTTCCGCAAGGGCGAGGCGCTGCAGCTGTTGAAGGACGCCAAGGTGGTGGCGGTGGACAAGACCGGTACCTTGACCGAAGGTCGCCCGCTGCTGACCGACCTGGAGATCGCCGACGACTTCGATCGTGCGCAGGTACTGGCGCGGGTGGCCGCGGTGGAGTCGCGCTCGGAGCATCCGATCGCCCGCGCCATTGTCGAGGCGGCGACGGAGGAGGGCATCGCGTTGCCGGCGATGATTGATTTCGAGTCGGTGACCGGCATGGGCGTGCGTGCCAGCGTCGACGGTGCGCGGGTGGAAGTGGGTGCTGATCGCTTCATGCGTTCGCTGGGCGTGGACATCGGCATGTTCGCTGCGCTGGCCGACCGCCTCGGCAACGAAGGAAAGTCGCCGCTGTATGCCGCCATCGATGGCCGCCTGGCGGCGATCATCGCCGTCTCCGATCCGATCAAGCCGGGTACGCCGGCCGCCATTGCCGCCCTGCACCAGCTGGGTCTGAAGGTGGCCATGATTACCGGTGACAACGCCGCCACCGCGCAGGCCATCGCCCGCCAGCTCGGCATCGATGAAGTGGTGGCCGAGGTGTTGCCCGAAGGCAAGGTGGAGGCGGTGCGCCGGTTGAAGGCGGCCTACGGGCAGATTGCGTTCGTCGGTGATGGCATCAACGATGCGCCGGCGCTGGCCGAGGCCGATGTGGGCCTGGCCATCGGCACCGGCACCGATGTCGCGGTGGAGTCGGCCGACGTGGTGCTGATGTCCGGCAACCTGCAGGGCGTGCCCAATGCCATCGCGCTGTCGAAGGCGACCATCGGCAACATCCGCCAGAACCTGTTCTGGGCCTTCGCCTACAACACCGCGTTGATTCCGGTCGCGGCGGGTGCGCTGTACCCGGTATGGGGCGTCCTGCTGTCGCCAGTGTTCGCCGCCGGTGCCATGGCCCTGTCCAGCGTGTTCGTGCTCGGCAATGCGCTGCGCCTGCGGCGCTTCCAGGCGCCGATGGTCGAGGCGTCCCATGCGGCCCAGTAAAGGAGTGATGGCATGAACATCGGTGAAGCATCGAAGGCATCCAGCGTGTCGGCCAAGATGATCCGCTACTACGAGCAGATCGGCCTGATTCCGCCAGCTGACCGTACCGGCGCAGGTTATCGCGCCTATTCGCAGGCCGACGTGCACCGGCTGCGTTTCATCCGTCGCGCGCGTGATCTCGGCTTTTCGGTGGCCGAGATCACCGACCTGCTGGGCCTGTGGAACGACACCTCGCGGCACAGCGCCGACGTCAAGCGCCTGGCCGAGCAGCACATCGATGATCTGGAACAGCGCATCGAGAACATGCGGCAGATGGCCGATACGCTGAAATCACTGATCAGCTGCTGCGCCGGCGATGATCGTCCCGAGTGCCCGATCCTGCAGCGGCTGGGCGAAGGCGAGGAGGGCGCTGCGCCGGTTGCGGCGCCCACCGGGGCGGTACGCAGGCGCGCGCGCAGGACCTGAAGACGACATACGGAAAAGAAAGTGCCCGCCCCGGCAGTTGCACGGGGCGGGCATCGTTCATGCAGTGGCTCAGGCGATCAGGCCGGGCGCGGCGGGAAACCCGCTTCGGTCAGCGCTGCAATGATCTGCGCTTCGCTGGCCGAGGTCTGCACCTGCACGCGGCGGCTGGGCGGGTCGGCCGACACCGTCGCCGCCGGGTCGACCAGCTCGATCGCCTTGGTCACGCTGCGCGCGCAGCCGCCGCAGGTCATGCCTTCCACATGGAATTCCATCTGTAGCTCCTTCGATGCACTTGGGGGTGGAGGCAGTGTGCACCTTGCAACGATGGCAGGGTCAAGCGCTCCCGCGGCGCAGGGCCCACGAAAAACGGCAGCCACCTGTACCAGCGCGGCTGCCGTGGAGGATCGTCCCCGCCCGCAGGCGGGGGTAATGCCTTAGAACTTCCAGTTCACGCCGAAGTACAGCTGGCGCCCGGCATACAGGTTGGACAGCAGTCGGGCCTGGCTGTCGTTGCCGATGTAGCTGCGCAGCTCGGACTTGGTGGCGTTCAGCACTGCTGCGGTCACGGTCCAGTCCGCAGTGATGTTGTAGGCCACGTTCAGATCCAGCTGGCTGTACGGCTTGGTGTAGGTGGTCAGGCCGTTGTTGAGGCCGCCCACCACTTCGCCACGACGGTTGTACGAGGCACGGGCCAGGAACTTGTCGTTCTCGTAGAACACGGTGACGTTGGCCTGGTTCTTGGCGCTGCCGACCAGAGGCGACGAACCGATCTCTTCGCCATCAAGCACGATCGAGGCCAGGTTGGTGTCGTTGTAGGTGTAGTTGGCCTGGACACCAAAGCCCATGTCGAAGGTGTACTGGCCATACAGCTCCACGCCCTGCGACACGCCGTCGCGGCCGTTGGCTTCGGTGCTGTACTTCTGCACCACCACCGTTTCACCACCGACGGTCATCTGCTGGTCGCGCACGACCGGCACGGTGAAGTTGTCCACGTTCTTGCGGAACAACGCCACGCCTGCAACCGAACCCGGCTTGAAATACCACTCCAGGCCAAGGTCGAACTGCACCGCCTTGAACGGCTCCAGTGCCTTGTTGCTGCCCGAGCCGTACCAGCCGGGGGTGTCGGTGCCGCCAGCGACCCGACGATCATTGCTGTATTCCTGGCTGATGTACTGCAGGCCGCCCGGATAGGCGATGCTGGTGTAGCCCGGGCGCGCGATTACCTTCGACGCGGCACCGCGCAGCACCAGGTTGTCGGTGATGTCCCAGGCGATGTTGAAGCTCGGCAGGAAGTCCGTATAGGTCTTTTCCAGCGAGCTGAGGGTATAGACCTTGTCGCGCACCTGGTTGTCCGGCAGACGCACGAAGCCGCCCTGGCAACGCAGGTTCGGATCGGCAGCCGGGTCATCGCAGCTCATCGGCGCACCAGCGGCGTTGTCCACGAAGTAGTCGTTGAAGCGCTCGACCGAATCGCTGGACTGGGCGAACTGCTTGGTGCGCACCACGCGCACGCCGACGTTGCCGCGCACGCGGTCGGTACGGAAGTTGGCCTGGAAGTAACCCGAGTAGATCTTCTCGTTGACGTCGTAGACGAAGTCTTCCTCGGTACGGTTGTGCGAGCCACCGTAGGTCTGGTTGAGGTAGTCGATGTAGGCCGGGTAGTTGATGCCGGGGAACACGTTGGCATTGAAGCCACCGGCGATGTTGCTGATCGGGTTGGACAGGAAGAAGCCCGGCTGCGCATTGCCTGCGGTCGGATCGCAACCGGCCTGGTAACGATTGTTGTCATAGTCGGCCGGGTCCAGGCCCTGGCAGACCCAGTAGGTGTTGCCGGTATTGCGGTGCACCTGGCCGTCGCGGTACTTGGCGCCGAACTGGATCGAGTCCAGCCAGCCGGCTTCGAACATCTTGGTGACGTCGGCCTGGAAGTAGTTCTGCTTGACCTCGGTCTGCATCCACGACGAATCGGTGGAGCCGGTATCGACCTCGGCGATGCCGGCCATCAGCTGCTGCTGGATGTCCGGCGAGACGGTCAGCGACGGCGTGCCGGTCAGGTCCCACGCGGTGTACTGGTTGCCCGCCTGCCACTGGTCACCCACCTTGCGGCGAGGCTTGGCCGACATGCGGAAATTCATCGACGGGCCACCCTTGGACCAGGTGCGGCCGCCGGTGAAGCTGGCCTTCCACAGCGGGCTGATGTCCCAGTCGACGGTCAGATCGGCCGTCTGCGAAAGCGCCTTTTCCTTGCTGTAGCCACCGGTCAGCTGCGGAGTGGGGATGGTGCAGTCATCCGGACCCCAGCCACCCGGGGGCAGGCCAGCTGCGGCGGCCTGGTCTTCGCTGCAGTAATAGGTCTTGCCGGCAAGCTTTTCGTACTGCGCGCCGGTGACGATGCTGCCACTGGGATCGAAGCTCAGCCCGTTGAGCAGGCGCCCACCGGCCCAGTTGCCATCGCCGTTGTAGCGGGCCAGGTTCCACTCCGGCACCTTCAGCATGTTCTGGGTGTAGTCACCCTGCAGTTCGAAGCGGAAGTAGTTCGCGGTCAGGGTCAGGTTGTCGATCGGCTTGAACTGGAAAGTCAGCTGGCCGCCCTTGCGCTCGCGCTTCTCTTCCTTCACCGCGAAGTTCACCGAGGTCGGCATGAAGAATTCGCTGTAGTTCGTGCCGGTCTGGTTGTTGAAACCGGATTGGCCCCACCAGTAGTGGATGCCATCCTGTTCCAGCAGGTTGCCGTTGGCATCGCGCGCGGTGGTGTTGTTGCCGTACCACTGGTAGTCCTCGGTGCTGGTCTCCATGGTGCGGCTGGTGCGCTTCTGCTGGGTCACGCCGACCAGCACGCCGAAGCGCTCGTCCTTGCTGTGCCAGGAATACAGCGCCGACACCTGCGGATCGACGTCGTGGCTGGTATCGGACGAAGTGCCTTCCAGGTTGACGTAGCCGGAATTGGCCTCCATCTCCAGCGGGCGGCGGGTGTGCAGGATGACCGTGCCGCCGATGCCGCCTTCGTCGATGCGCGCCTCCGGCGACTTGAACAGCTCGGCGCTGGACAGCATGTTCGACGGCAGCAGGGTGTAGTTGAACGAACGGGTTGCTTCGTTGTTGGTTTCCGACGAGGCGACGTAGTTGCCGTTCAACTGGGTCAGGGTCAGGTCGGGCGCGAGGCCGCGCACGCTGACCGACTTGCCTTCGCCACCGCTGCGGGTGATGACCACGCCGGGCACGCGCTGCAGCGCGTCGGCCACGTTCTTGTCGGGGAACTTGCCAACGTCCTCGGCGGTGATCACTTCGACCACGGCGTTGGCGTCGCGCTTCTGCTGCAGGCTCTTTTCGATCGCGTAGCGGTAGCCGGTGACCTGGACGCTGTCCAGGGTGGTGGCGTCCTGCGTGCCGGTCGTTGCTGACGCCTGCTGGGCGGAAGCGCCAAGCGGGGCGACGGCGGCGGCCAGGGCCAGCGCGATGGCCAGCGACAACGCGTCGTGGCCCTGCGTACGTGTTGAATGCTTCATTGCCATCTCTCCCTCTCTCCTGGATTGATCCGGTGACTGACTGACGCGGAAACTTGAATCGATCTAATTCGTGATGCCGATCTTGCCTTCGCCCTGCAGATGCGACGAGCGCTTGGCAGATGGCCTGACACGTCCTGTCCTGCTCCCCAACTCCCGGGCCATCGCGATGTCGTCTTGGATCGATCTAAGCGATGGGCGGGGCGATTTTTAGCACGGCCAACGCGCCGACGCATGTTGCTGCGCAATATGGCAGTGACGTGTCGTGCAAATGACCCTTCGCGGAAAAATGCTGTAAGCGTTTACATGCGCAGACGGGGTGGGCCGGCCGGGCTGCGCCCGGCACCCGCAGAGGCCTTCAGGCCAGGGCAACGGCAACAGCAGGAACAACAGCAACATCAAAAAGCTGGCTTTCCATGGGTTGGCGGGGTGGGTCCGATTGCGGGGGACGCCGTAAATCCCCAGACCGGCCCAGCCGCTGGCGGCTGGGCGTTCGGGCGCTTGCGAAGCAGTGCTTCGCAAGCAAAGCGCCCTCACCCTTGGGGGCTTGGCCGCGGCATCCATGCCGCGGACACCCCCGCAACCGGACCCCCCACCTTCGACAGATTCCCGCTGCTGTTGGTAGGTGTCGACCTTGGTCGACACGTGGATCCATGCCATGCATGGATGAAATCCAATCGATGATTTCGAAATCGGTAGGAACATCCATCCGCGCACGGCGTGGATCTACCAGATATCGGGAAACTGTCAGGGGTGGGGCGGGGCGGTATGGGCAGGCAGGACCGTTGGCGCCATGGATGGCGCCATCGAGCCCCCATGGATGGGTCTACGGCGTGTCCTGCCTGCCCATACCGCCCCGCCCAGCTCGGTAGCCCGCCGTTGCTGTTGCTGTTTTCTTGGCCTGAAGGCCTCTGCGGGTGCCGGGCGCAGCCCGGCCGAAGCCCCCCCGCTCATGCTGCGCCGCAGAATGCATTGGGCGAAATTCCCATGCTCTACTTGAATCGATCTAAATCCGCCGGGGTGCGGATTTGTACTGATGGAAACGAGGGCTCGGCCTGTGCGGCCGGTTCTTCGCTGCCGCCCTGCCGCCAAGGAGTCCTGCCCGTGACCAGGTTGTCCCGCCGTCGTCCCGCCCGCCGCCTGTCGGCATTGTCCCATCGGCCCCTGGCCCGCATCGCCTGCCTGCTGGCACTGGCGGTGACGCCCTGGCTGCAGGCCGCACCGGCCGCGCTGGAGCGCGAGGTCAATACCTTCATCGGCAGCAAGGATGACGGCAACACCTTCCCCGGTGCCTCGGCACCGTTCGGCCTGATCCAGGTCAGCCCGATCGGCAGCCACTATTCGGGCTGGCGCTACGACGACGACAAGATCCGCGGCTTCGGCCACTCCTTCCTGTCCGGCGCCGGTTGCTGGGAGCAGGGTGGGCAGGTCTCGGTGCTGCCGGTGACCGGTTCGATCGGCCCCGGCGGCGACTTCGATACCGCCGATGCGAAAGCCTTCAATCACAAGACCTATGCGTCGGCCTACAGCCACGACGGTGAGATCGGCCAGGCCGGCTACTACAAGGTGCGCCTGACCAGCTACGGCGGCATCGACGCCGAAGCGACCGCGCGCACCCGCGCAGCTGCCGAGCGTTACACCTTCAGCCAGCGCCAGGGCGATGGCCACGTGCTGGTGAATGTCGGTCAGGCCAACGAGCGCCACTCGGTGATCGGCAGCGTGGTCGATGTGGTGGGTGACCGCGTGGTGGAAGGCAAGCTGGTCACCAAGAGTTTCTGCGGCGGGCACCAGTACACCACCTGGTTCCGCATCGAGTTCGACCGCCCGTTCAAGGCGTATGGCACCTGGGGCGAGGGCGGCGGCCTGCCGGGCGCGCGCCACAGCATGGAAGGCGAGCAGAAGCCGAATGGCGCGTGGCTCAGCTTCGACCTGGCCAAGGGCCAGTCGGTCACCGCCGTCAGCGCGATTTCGCATGTGGATGCCGAAGGTGCGCGCACCAACCTGCGCGCCGAGGGCATGCAGGGCGGGGCGCTGCTGGGCTTCGAACGCATGCGCGCGCTGTCGCAGCAATCGTGGCGTGAGCAGTTGGCACGCGTGCGCGTGCAGGGCGGCAATGGCGATGACCGCACCGTGTTCTACAGTGCGCTGTACCACGCGCTGCTGCAGCCGCTCACCGGCAGCGATGCCGACGGCCGTTACCGCGGCTACGACGACGGCATCCATCGCGCCGATGGCTGGACCTACTACGAGTACTTCTCGCTGTGGGACACCTACCGTGCACAGAACCAGTGGCTGGCACTGACGCGCCCGGATGTGGCGCGCGACATCGGCCGCAGCCTGCTGGCGATCGATGAGCAGGGCGGCTGGCTGCCGCGCTGGGGCTATGCCAACTTCGAGACCAACATCATGACCGGCGACCCGGTCACCCCCTTCATGGTCGACCTGTGGCGCTTCGGTGCGCTCAAGGGCCGCGAAGGGCAGGCATGGGATGCGCTGCGCCGCAATGCGTTCGGTACGCCGCCGCTGAACTCGCGTGCTGCCGGTCGCTCCGGCAACCCGACCTACCTGGACAAGGGCTACGTGGTCTACGACCGTGCGTTCCCGTCCAAGGGCATGGATGTCGATCCCCATCATGGTGGTTCGGCAACGCTGGAGTACGCACTGGCCGACTGCGCGCTTTCGCAGATGGCCGATGGGCTTGGCCATGCCCAGGATGCGGCGGTCCTGCGTGAGCGCGGCCGCAACTGGCGCAAGGTATGGGACCCGCAGGTGCGCGACGCCGAGACCGGCTTCACCGGCTTCCCGCGCCCGCGTACCGAAGATGGCCAGTGGTACACACCGGCCGATGGCCATTACAGCCCGCGCTCGCATCACGGTTTCCATGAAGGCACGGCGTGGCAGTACCAGTGGCTGGCGCAGCAGGACGTGCCGGGCCTGGTCGAAGCGATGGACGGCCGCGAACAGGCCGGCCGCCGCCTGGATGCTTTCTTCGCCATGGACGCTCTGCAGGCCGACCCCCTCAATGCCGCCCGCAAGGAGTGGGTGGTCGGGCCGTACAGCTATTACAACCAGTTCCGCTACAACCCGAACAACGAACCCGACCTGCATTCGCCGTGGCTGTACACGCTGATCGGCCAGCCGTGGAAGACCGCAGCGGTGGTGCGTGCAGCGCAGCAGCTGTTCACCAATGCACCCAACGGCGTGACCGGCAACGATGACCTCGGCACGATGTCGGCCTGGTACCTGTTCAGTGCGATCGGCGTGTACCCGGCGGTGCCGGGCAGCGGCGAGTTCCTGCTGCATACGCCGCGCTTTGCCAAGGTCGAGGTTGAGCTGGGCAATGGCCGTACCCTGCGCATCGAGGCACCTGGCGCCGATGGCCGCCGCCTGCAGTACGTGCAGGGCGTGCAGGTCGACGGCCAGGCACATGCCCCGGTGTGGCTGGGTTGGAGCCAGCTGCAGCAGGGCCCGAAGCTGCGCTTCGCGCTGGACGGGCGGGCGCCGATCGAGGGCTGGGGCACCGCGGTCAAGGACCTGCCGGTGTCCTGGTGCGCGGCACCGGGCAGCCAGCTGCACTGAGCCGGGCTGTGCCGTTCGAGGCAACCCAGCGAACGGCACGGCACGACAGGGCCGCGATCCATTAGGCTTGAGCATCCATCGGAGTGCGGGAAGACGATGAACGACAACAGCGACAGTTCCAGCAAGCGTTCCGGCAAGGCGGTGACGGTGACCGACATCGCCCGTGCCATCGGCGTTTCGCGCGCGACCGTGTCGCTGGTGCTGCGCGGCAGTCCGCTGGTCAACGTCGATACCCGCGCCCGGGTCGAGGCTGAGCTGCGCCGCCAGCGTTACGTCTACAACCGCGCTGCAGCGAACCTGCGGCGGCGCACGTCTTCCAGCATCGCCCTGGTCATCAATGATCTGTCCAACCCGTTCTTCGCCGAATTCGCCTCCGGTGTGGACGAGGCACTGGGCGGACGCGGCTACGTGACCCTGCTCGGCAGTACCGGCGAGTCGCCCGAGCGGCAGCAGGCGGTGCTGTCGACATTGATGGAACACACGCCTGCGGGCCTGATCCTGTCGCCGGCCGAAGGCAGCGATGCCACGCTGCTGCGGCAGGTGCTGGGCGCCAACGCCAACGTACTGCTGTTCAACCGCGAACTGGAAGGCGCCGACTGGGACTTCCTGACCCTGGACAACCAGCATGGTGCCTACCTGGCCACCCGTCACCTGATCGAGCGCGGCCATCGCCAGATCGCATTCTTCGGTGGCCACGCGGCATCGAGTTCCTGCCACCAGCGTCGTGCCGGTTTCCAGCAGGCCCTGGCCGAGGCCGGGCTGGCATTGCCGCCGGGCTGGATGATCGAATCTGCACCCAACCGCCTGGAAGCGGCCGCGCGCACCGATGAACTGTTCGTCGACGGCCATCGGCCGAGCGCAGCAGTCTGCTACAACGACACCGTCGCGCTGGGCCTGATGCTGGGCCTGAACTCGCGCGGCATCCGTCCCGGCGGTGACTTCGCGGTGACCGGCTTCGACGATATTTCCGAAGCGTCGGTTGCCGTGCCGCCGTTGACCACACTGACGGCCGACCCGCGCGAACGCGGGCGGCAGGCGGCATCCCTGCTGCTGCAGCGGCTGGAGGAACCGGATGCGCCACCACGGCGCACGGTCGCCCCGGTACAGTTGCGCATCCGCGAAAGCAGCGCCGCACGTCCGAATTGAATTGATGCTTCGCTCCTGAACTGATTGCACCCTTCCACGCACCAACGACCTTTCGCGCATCGAGGCGCGTACCGCATGCCGATCTCCGCAACGCCCCGCCCATCAGGTTCCCCGGGCAACCAGTCTGCCGTCACCAACGGCAAGGCGCTGGCCGTGGTCACCACCATCTTCTTCATGTGGGGCTTCCTGACCTGCCTCAACGACATCCTGATTCCGCATCTGAAGGCGGTGTTCGAGCTGAACTACGCCAAGGCAATGCTGGTGCAGTTCACTTTCTTCGGCACCTACTTCCTGATGTCGCTGCCGGCAGGGCGGCTGGTTGCAGCGCTGGGTTACAAGAAGGGCATCGTCGCCGGCCTGGTGATCGCCGGCATCGGTGCACTGGGCTTCTGGCCGGCCGCTGAGCTGCGCGTCTATGGCGCCTTCCTCGGTGCATTGTTCGTGCTGGCCACCGGCATCACCGTGCTGCAGGTGGCGGCCAACCCGTATGTCGCGCTGCTTGGTCCGGAGCAGACCAGTTCCAGCCGCCTGACCCTGGCGCAGGCGCTGAACTCGCTGGGTACGGCCATCGCGCCGATCTTCGGCGGCATGCTGATCCTGTCCAACACGGCCATGAGCGGCGAGCAGATCGCCGCGCTGCCGGCCGCCGAGCAGCTCGCCTACCGTACCGCCGAGGCACACGCGGTGCAGGGCCCCTACGTCGGCCTGGCCGTGGCGCTGGTGCTGCTTGCCCTGTTCGTGTTCCTGTTCCGCCTGCCGGCGTTGAACGACACCACCGAGCAGGCTGACCAGGGGCATCAGCACAGCTATCTGGATGCGCTGCGCAAGCGCCACCTGCTGCTGGGCGTGCTCGGCATCTTCTTCTACGTCGGTGCCGAAGTGTCGATCGGCAGCTTCCTGGTCAACTACCTGTCGATGCCCACCATCGGCGGTTTCAGCGAGCAGGAAGCCACCCACTATGTGTCGGCCTACTGGACGATGGCGATGATCGGTCGCTTCGCCGGTTCGGCGCTGCTGGCGCGCTTCTCGCCGAGCCGCCTGCTGGCGATCTTCGCGCTGGTCAACGTGGGCCTGCTGACGCTGACCATGATGACCTCCGGCAATGTCGCGCTGTACTCGGTGGTGGCGATCGGCCTGTTCAATTCGATCATGTTCCCGACCATCTTCGCGCTCAGCATCGAGCGCCTGGGCCCGCTGACCAGCAAGGGTTCGAGCCTGCTGATCATGGCCATCGTCGGTGGCGCGGTGGTGCCTTACCTGCAGGGCGTCCTGGCTGACCACATCGGTGTGCAGGCCAGCTTCATCCTGCCGCTGCTGTGCTACGGCTACATCATTTTCTACGGACTGGTCGGCGCCCGCGCGCCGGCTGCCGGCACGCAGGGAGGCTGAGTCGAAAATGGGTTCCATCGTCTGCTTCGGCGAAATTTTGATCGATCTACTAGCGCAGCCGCCGGCCTCGGCCGATACCCCGCGCGCTTTCCTGCAGTACGCCGGAGGTGCACCGGCCAACGTCGCGGTGGCCGCCGCGCGGCTGGGCGCGAAGACCCAGTTCGTCGGCATGCTCGGCCGCGACATGTTCGGCGACTTCCTGGCGGAGAGCCTGAGCGAACACGGCGTCGGCACCGACTACATCGTGCGTACCGACGCGGCCAAAACCGCGCTGGCCTTCGTTGCACTGGACGCGGGCGGCGAACGCAGCTTCAGCTTCTACCGTCCGCCTGCCGCCGACCTGCTGTTCCGTGACAGCGATTTCCAGGCGGGCTGCTTCGATGGCGCGCAGTGTTTCCACGTCTGTTCCAACAGCCTGACCGAAGCGGACATCGCCGAAGCGACGTTCGCCGGCATGGACCGTGCGCGTGCGGCCGGCGCGGTGGTCAGCCTGGATCTCAACCTGCGTCCGGCGCTGTGGCCGGCCGATGTCGACCCGACACCGCGCCTGTGGCAGGCGCTGGAGCGCGCCGACCTGGTCAAGCTGTCGCGCGAGGAACTGGACTACCTGGCCGCCCCGCTGGGCGATGACGGCGAGGCGCTGGTGCTGCGCCGCCTGCTGGCCGCGCAGGCACGCTGGGTGATCATCACCGACGGCGCCGCCACGCTGCATTGGTATACCCGTGAAACGCAGGGCAAGGTCAGCAGTTTCCGCGTCGCCACCGTGGACACCACCGCTGCCGGTGATGCCTTCGTCGGCGGCGTGCTGGTTGGCCTGCTGGAGCGGGGTGGGGCAGGTGCGGGCTTTGCCGCGTTCTGCCAGGACCCGCAGGCGATCGCCGCCACGCTGCGCTTCGGCGCCGCCGTTGGCGCACTGGCGGTGACCCGCAAGGGCGCGTTCGCTGCGATGCCCTCGTTCGATGAAGTGCAGCAGCTGCTGCAGCTACAGGATCTCCCCGCATGAGCACCTCGCCCGATTTCCGTTCCCCCACGTTCCTGCGCGCCCACATCGCCGACACGATGGCGTTCTACCATCCGCGCTGCATCGACCCGAAGGGCGGCTTCTTCCATTACTTCCGTGACGACGGCAGCATCTACGATGCCAGCCATCGTCATCTGGTGAGCAGCACCCGCTTCGTCTTCAACTACGCCATGGCCTACCGCGAATTCGGCAACGCCGAGTATCGCGACGCGGTCGAGCACGGGGTGCGCTACCTGCGCGAGGTTCATCGCAACCCGGCCACCGGTGGCTACGCCTGGACCCTGCGCGATGGTGTGGTGGAGGACGACATGAACCACTGCTACGGCGTGGCCTTCGTGCTGCTCGCCTACAGCTGTGCGTTGAAGGCAGGCATCGAAGAAGCCCGCACGTGGATGGACGAAACCTGGCAGCTGCTGCAGGCGCGCTTCTGGGAAGCCGAGCACGGCCTGTACAGGGACGAGGCCGACGGCCAGTGGAACTTCACCGGCTACCGCGGCCAGAACGCCAACATGCACATGTGCGAGGCGATGCTGGCCGCGTTCGAGGCCAGTGGCGAGCAGCGCTATGTCGAGCGCGCGCTGCAGCTGGCCGACAACATGACCCGCCGCCAGGCGGCAAAGGCCGGCGGTCTGGTCTGGGAACACTACGACGTCAACTGGAACATCGACTGGGACTACAACCTGGACGATCCCAAGCACCTGTTCCGGCCGTGGGGCTTCCAGCCGGGGCACCAGACCGAGTGGGCCAAGCTTTTGCTGATCCTGGACCGTCACGTGCAGGCCGATTGGCTGTTGCCGACCGCGCAGCATCTGTTCGATGTGGCCGTAGAGCGCAGCTGGGACGAGGCGCGAGGCGGCCTGTACTACGGCTTCGCCCCGGAGTCGCGCCGGCAGCCGGGCATGGACGGCGCGCCGATCGGCGGCGACAGTTTCGTCTGCGACGACGACAAGTATTTCTGGGTGCAGGCCGAGACCCTGGCCACCGCCGCGCTGATGGCCGCACGCACCGGCGATGACCGCTATTGGCAGTGGTACGACCGTATCTGGGCATACTCGTGGGAGCACTTCGTCGACCATCGATACGGCGCATGGTTCCGCATCCTCGACGCCGACAACCGCAAGTACAGCGATGAGAAGAGCCCGGCCGGCAAGGTGGATTACCACACCATGGGTGCGTGCTACGAAGTGCTGAACGTCGTGCGTTGAGGTCTGCCGCGCTGCGCGCTCGCCGGACGTGGTCCGGCGCTACCGTGGCGTGTGGCATTGGTAGCGCCGGGTCATGCCCGGCGGAAGAACAGGAGTATCACGTGCATCGCATTTCCAACGCTGTCCGTCTGCTGCTGTTGTTGATCGCCCTTGGCGCCTTCCCGGCAGGCGCCGCACCGCTGCAGGCGCAATGGGAGTTCCGGCTGCTGCCCGGCGACGCGCAGGGCGCGGCCCATCCTGGCCTGCAGCAGTGGCGCGCGGCCACGGTGCCAGGCAGCGTGCACACCGATCTGCTGGCGCATGAGCTGATCCGCGATCCCTACGTCGGTGCGCCCGAAGCCGAGCTGCAGTGGATCGGTCTGGCCGACTGGGAGTACCGCGCCCGTTTCGATGTGGACGCTGCCAGCTTGGCCAAGGCCCATGCCGAGCTGCGGTTCGACGGCTTGGACACCTATGCCGAGGTGACGCTCAACGGCAAGCCGCTGCTGCGCGCCGACAATGCCCACCGCACCTGGCATGCCCGCGTCGAAGGTCGCCTGCGTGCGAAGGGCAATGAGCTGCAGATCGTGTTCCGTTCGCCGATCCACACGCTGCTGCCCGGCGTGCAGGCAATGCCGCACAGGATTGCCGGCAACTATCCTTCGCCCTACGGTGATGAACCGAAGGACGCGATGGTTGGCAACTTCGCGCGCAAGCCGGCGTACCACTTCGGGTGGGACTGGGGCCCGCGCTACGTGACTGCCGGCGTCTGGCGGGGCGTTGACCTGCAGGCATGGGATGCGCATCGGTTGACCGACCTGGCCGTACGCACTGACGCGCTTGATGCAGAAAACGCAAAGCTGGCGGTAGTGCTGCAGGTGGAACAGGATGCGGTCGCCGCTCCGATTGCGGTGGACGTTGAAGTGCGGGATCCCGACGGCCGCAGCGTCGCACGGGTGCAGCGCACGGTCGAACTGAAGCCCGGCCGGAACAGCGTGGAGGTGCCGGTTGAACTGGCCAAGCCGCGGCGCTGGTGGCCGGTCGGCCATGGTGCGCAGGACCGCTACACCGTGCAGGCGCGCCTGGACGGCAGTGCCGATCCGGTGCTGGCACGCGAACAGCGCATTGGCCTGCGCACCGTCGAACTGCGCCACGAGCAGGACGACAAGGGAGGGCAGGGCTTCGCCTTCGTCATCAACGGGGTGCCGATCTTCGCCAAGGGCGCGAACGTGATCCCCTTCGACGCCTTCCCCGCGCGCGTTGATGCTGCGCGCCTGCGCCAAGTACTGGTCGCCGCGCGCGATGCCAACATGAACATGCTGCGCAACTGGGGCGGCGGCTACTACGAGGACGATGCGTTCTTCGACATCGCCGACGAACTGGGCCTGCTGGTCTGGCAGGACTTCATGTTCGGCGGTGGCATGCAGCCGGGTTACGACCCGGCATTCCGCGCCAGCGTGGTGGCCGAGGCGCGCGACAACGTGCGCCGGCTGCGCCACCATCCCAGCATCGTGCTGTGGTGTGGCAACAACGAGGAAGAGACTGCGTGGAAGGACTGGGGCCACGGCCGCGACCTGAAGGCAGCTGATCCGGCGTTCGCAGCGAAGGTCTGGCAGGGCTACGTTGACCTGTTCGGCAACGACCTGCGCCAGGTGGTGAGCGAAGATGGGTTGGGCGTGCCGTACTGGTCCAGTTCGCCCAGCAACGACCTGGACGAGAAGGCCAACGACTCCACCCGTGGCGACAAGCATTACTGGCAGGTGTGGGGCAATCCTGCATTGCCGGTGCAGGCCTATCTGCGTGAGACCCCGCGCTTCATGTCCGAGTACGGCCTGCAGGCCTGGCCAGCGGTGGCGACGGTGGACCAGATCGCCACCCGTGCCGAACAGCGAATCGACAGCCCGGTGATCCGTGCGCACCAGAAGTTCATGGCCGGCGAGGGCAATACACGCCTGCTGCACTACATCGAACTGGGCTACGGCACGCCGAAGGACTTCGAGGACTTCGTCTACCTGAGCCAGGTGATGCAGGCCGATGGCATCGCCCTGGCGGCGCTGCACCATCGCGCTTCGCGACCTTACACGATGGGCTCGCTGTACTGGCAGCTCAACGATGTCTGGCCGGGAGCATCGTGGTCGAGCGTGGACTACTTCGGTCGCTGGAAGGCGCTGCACTATGCCGCGCGGCGCTTCTTCGCGCCGGTTACGGTGGCCGCACTGCGCGATGAAGGCAGTACCCGCGTGCGCCTGATCAACGATGGTGCCGCGCTGGATGCACGTTGGCGCCTGCGGGTGATGGACGTTGAGGGCAAGGTGCTGCGCCGACGCGAGCAGGCGGTGACCTTGGCTGCCGCCGGGGTGACCAATATCGGCACCTACGCGGATGCCGAGCTGCTGGCCGGCGCCGAGCCGGCGCGGACGGTGGCGGTATTCGAGCTGCTGCAGGATGGCAAGGTGACGGCGCGGCAGGTGGTCGGCTTCGTTGAAGCCAAGGACCAGGTGCTGCCACGCCAGCAGTTGACGTCAACGCTGGCAATCGACGGTGACCACTATCGTCTGCGGCTGCACAGCGCTGCGCTGGTGCGCGCAGCCTGGATCGATTTCGGCGCGCTCGACGTGCAGGTGGAAGACAACCTGCTGGACCTGCTGCCGGGCGAAACCCGCGACATCGCCGTGCGTGGCCCGGTGGATCTGGCTGCGCTGCGCGAGGCCTTGAAGGTGAAGACCCTCAACGACCGTTGAGAGAGGCGCCCTGGTAGGTGCCCACCTTGGTTGGCACGCTTTGGGCGGGCATTACGAATGCCAACCGAGGTTGGCATCTACCGAAGGCGGTTTCCCGCAGCGTACCCCGGTAGCGCCGGGCCATGCCCGGCGAGCGCAGCGCATAGCTGTTAGAACTGGATCTGCTGGAAGTTCTCGACGCGATCATGGCCGTTGGCGGCGTCGCCGATGCGCGGCATCGGGTAGTCGTCCAGGCGATCGATCAGGCGTGTCTGCAGGCCGGCTTCGCGGGCGGCGTCCAGTTCCTCGACCACGTCGGACAGGAACAGGATCTCGCCAGCGGGAACGCCGATGGCCTGCACGATGTGGCGGTAGCTGTCAGCCTCGCGCTTGCCACCGACTTCGGTATCGAACCAGCCCGACACCAGCGGACTCAGGTCACCGGCGTCGCTGAAGCCGAAGAACAGCTTCTGCGCCGGCACCGATCCGGAGGAGTACACATACAGCGGCAGGCCCGAGGCGTGCCACCCCTTCAACACCGGCGCTACCTCCGGGTAGAAGTGCGCGGTGTAGTCGCCACGACGGTAGCCTGCGTCCCAGATCAGCCCCTGCAGGGCCTTCAGTGCGGTGTGCTTGCGGTCCTGGTCGATCCAGCCCTGCAGCGTCTCGGCCACCAGGCTGTCCTGGCAGGCGCCGCCGATCTCGGTGGCGACTGCATCCAGCCAGCGACGCACCTCCGGTTGCTGGCCATGCTCGGCGACGAAGCCGGGCAGCGCCTGGCGTGCGTACGGGAACAGCACGTTCTTGACGAACGAGATGCTGCTGGTGGTGCCTTCGATGTCGGTCAGGATGACGCGGGGCTGCATTGATCAGGACGCCTGGGTCGGAATGTAACGGGGGAATTTCTGCGCGATGTCGGTGCCGGTGAAGTGACCGACCCAGCCATCCGGCTCGGTGAAGAAGCGGATCGCCACGAAGCTCGGCTCATCACCCATGTCGAACCAGTGGGTGGTGCCGTCGGGCACGGCGATCAGGTCATCCTTCACGCACTCGATCTCATAGACCTTGTCGCCCACGTGCAGGGTGAACAGGCCCGAGCCGGCGACGAAGAAGCGTACTTCGTCTTCCTTGTGGAAGTGTTCGTCGAGGAATTTCTTCCTCAGCTCGGCGCGGTTCGGGTTGTCCGGGGCGATCGAGGCCACGTCCACGCTCTTGAAGCCGCGTTCGGCAACCAGGCGGTCGATGTCGGCGCGGTAGGCGGCGAACACTTCGTCCTGGCTTGCGCCCGGGGCGACCGGCGCGGTGGCCTGCCAGCGCTCAAAGGTGACGCCGATCTTCTGCAGTTCGGCAGCGATGATCGCGCCGTCCTGGGTGTCCAGCAGCGGCGATTCGGGATGGGTATCGTCGTAGATGCGCAGTCGGCTCATGGCGGCAGCTTGAACGTCTCGGGGAAGGACAGGGTAGCAGGGTGGCATTGACGGCCTGATTCCAGAACGGCATCTGGCCGTGCCGGAAACTTCAGCGGCGCAGCTTGCGCAGCTCCAGCTCGCAGTGCAGCAGGAATTCGAACGCTTCCATGTGCCGCCGTGCTTCGGCCATGTCGCGGCCCCAGGCATACAGGCCGTGGCCGTCGATCAGGTAGCCCCAGAGGGTCTGCGTGTCGAGCAGGGCGTCGACCTGGGCCGACAGCACGTCCATGTCCTGGGTGTTGGCAAACACCGGGATGTCGATGGCCATCTCGTGGGTGCTGTTGCCCGCGAAGGCTTTCAGCAGTTCGTAGCCTTCCACCCGGATATGGCCCTGCGGTGCATACAGGCGCGAGGCGATGGTCTGCACCGGCGAATGCGTATGCAGCACGCAGCCGATCTCCGGGAAGCGGCGATACAGCTGGGTATGCAGCAGGGTTTCGGCGGACGGGCGCAGCGGGCGGCCGACGGCCTTGCCATCGAAGTCCACGACCATGATGTCGTCTTCGATCAGGCGGCCCTTGTCCTTGCCGGAGACGGTGATCGCGGCGTGGCGGTCGTCCAGGCGGTGGGAAAAGTTGCTGCTGGTGGCCGGGGTCCAGCCGGCCTGGGCCAGTTCGCGGACGTTGTCGATCAGCAGCTGGGCCAGTTCGCTCAGGCGCGCGGTGTCGTAGGGGAAGGTGGGGGTGTTCATGGGGGCGATTTTACTGGATTCGGCCAACGGCTGAGCCCCTCGTGGCTGGCGTCAGAAGCAGATTCCGTGGGTTGGCCGGTCGGGTAGGCTGCGCAGGGGACGCCGTAAACCCGTCCATGGGGGCTTGGCCGCGGCATCCATGCCGCGGACACCCCTGCGCAGCCCACCCGACCGGCCACGGACAGGTTCCGCGCGGCCAGCCACGGATTGAAGAAAGAAAGGCAGAAGCGGGTCGCTTCGCTGCGCGTGCTCGGAGCGGAGCATGGCTCCGCTCTACAGTAGATTCGTCCCCGAACATTCATTTCCCGGAACGCTTCATCCACGCATGGCGTGGATCTACCGGACGGGGCAGGAGGCTGTCGGAGGTGGGGCGGGGGGGGGGGGGGGGGGGGGGGGGGGGGGCGGGGGGGGGGGGGGCCCCCCCCCCCCCCGCCCCGGGGCCCCCCCCCCCCCCCCCCAC
>NZ_JARXWD010000011.1:0-126092 GCF_029892765.1 Stenotrophomonas sp. 1278 | reverse complement strand
GGGGGGGGGGGGGGCGGCCCCCCCCCCGCTCCCCCCGCGCGGGGGGGGCCGCGGCCCCCCCCCCCCCCCCCCCCCCCCCCCCCCCCCCCCCCCCCCCCCCCCACCCCCGACAGTTTCCGATGACGGCCAGTAGATCCACGCCATGCGTGGATGCCGAGCGGAGCGATCCGCTTCGGCTTTTGATCTTCTCTTTCTTTTCCGTGGTGGACGCGCACGGAAATTGTCCGTGGCCGGGCGGGTGGGTTGCGCAGGGGCGTAAGCGCCATGGATGGCGCGACCGAGCTTACATGGACGTACTTGCAGCGGCCCCTGCGTAACCCACCCGCCCGGCCAACCCCAGCTTCTGCCTTCCACCACGAGGGGCTGCGCCGTTGGCTGGAAACCTACACCGGGGCCAGCGCGGTGAACGGAGCCCACGGCAGGTTGCGCAGCACGGCATAGCCGGGCAGCAGCCACAGCCAGAACGTGGGGCTGGCCAGTACCCGCATCAGTGGATCAAGCACGCGCGGGCGTACGCCGGCGGTGTTGAGCAGCATCAGGAACAGGAAGGGCAGGCTGATGACCAGCAACGGGTTCATCGCCATCGCGCCGGGCAGGTCGAAGTGGACCAATGAGTACAGGCAGCGCGTGCTGCCGCAGCCGGGGCAGTAGAAGCCGGTCAGTGCGTACAGCGGACAGCCCGGCAGCGGATTGCCGGAGACATACGGATTGACGTGGCGCAGGACCACGGCGGCACCCGCAGCCAGGCCGGACGCGGCCAGCAGCGGAGCCCAGCGGGTAAGTCGGGAACGAGCAGGAAGTGCGGACATGCGGGGGCGGGATCCGGCGCATGGCCGGACCCCGTCGCGGGCATCAGTAGCTGCCGTTGCCGCCGCTCAGGGCGCCCAGGCCGCCAACGGCCATGATGATGATGAAGTACAGGACGCCAACCACAACGGCAGCGATGGCCGACCAGATGGCCCACTTCTTGGCCTTGTCGGCCGAATCACGGGCACCGGCGACGTCGCCGGCAGCCAGCTTGCCGTTGACCTGCGCGGCGTAGACGATCGACACGATGCCGGCCGGCAGGCAGCAGAACAGGGTGGACAGGATGGCCCAGACCAGATTGTTGGGGACCTGCGCAGTGGTGGTGTTCATGGTTCAAGCTCCTCGATGGGTGGTGGTGGTGAATCAAAGGTCGGATAGAGCGCCCAGCGCGGCCAAGCCGCCGAACAGCCCGAACCACAACAGCAACAGGACCGGCAGGGCTGCGGCCGAAGCCACCGCCCACCAGCCCGCCTTGCGCGACGCGCTATAGGCCCCCGGCAGGTCACCGGCCGCATTGCGACCATCGACCTGGGCGGCATACACGATCGACACCACGCCCAACGGCAGGCAGCAGAACAGCGTCGTCAGGATCGCCCAGACCAGATGGTTGGGGATGTAGACCGGACGGCTGAGCGGTGGCGGTTGATTCAAAGCAAGACTCCATTCCTTGGTGGTCGGCCGTGTGAACTGGCCGAACCTCCCCCCTGTGGGTGCGTAATCTACCGCAACCAACGACGCATGTATGCGTTTTCAGCCCCGTCAGGCCTCGCATCGTCCTTGGACGGTGGCATATGCAGCGTACCGTCATCGCCCCCGGATGGGGACGATTGCGTCAGGCGAGGTCGCCGCGCAGGCTGCGGACCTGCGCTTCCAGGGCGGCGGCATCGGTTGAATGGCCATCCACCGCCGGGGCGGCGACCACCTCCACTGTCGCCCGGAACCGGCGCGGCACGCGCATGCGGCCCAGACGGGTATCGCGGCGGCTCCACATGCTCGACCACATGCCGCGCAGGGCCATCGGCACCACCGGTACCGGGCGGCGTTCAAGGATCTTCTCCACACCGGATTTGAACGGTGCCATCGTGCCGTCACGGGTCAGTGCGCCTTCCGGGAAGATGCATACCAGCTCGCCCTCGGCGAGTGCGGCATCGACCTCATCGAACGCACGCTGCATCAAGGCCGGGTCTTCGCGCGCACCGGCGATCGGAATCGCCTTGGCGGTGCGGAAGATCCAGCGCATGACCGGGATGTTGAAGATCTTGTAGTACATGACGAAGCGCACCGGGCGCGGGATCGTCGCCGACAGGATCAGCGCGTCCATGTAGCTGACGTGGTTGCAGACCAGCAGCGCGGCGCCCTCATCGGGCACGTTCGCTTCGATGCCGTGCGGGCGCAGCCGGTACAGCGTGCGCACCATCACCCAGCTAAGGAAGCGCATCAGGAATTCGGGGACGATGGTGAAGATGTAGATCGCCACCACGGCATTGGCGATGGCCAGTGCCAGGAACAGCTGCGGGATGGTCCAGCCGAGCAGGCGCTGGGTGAGCAGGCCGAGTACGGCCGCAGCGACGATGAAGCCGGAGTTCTGGATGTTCAGCGCGGCGAATACGCGCGACATCTCCGATTTCGGCGTGCGGCTCTGGATCAACGCAAACAGCGGCACCACGAAGAAGCCGGTGAACAGGCCGATGCCGAGCAGGTCGATGATGATGCGGATGCTGCCGGCCTGGTGCACGAACTGGGTGACCGACAGGCCCTGCGCGGTGGCCTCACCGGCGCGTGCGAAGTACAGGTCCAGCAGGAAGGCGGTCATGCCGAACGCACCCAGCGGCACCAGGCCGATCTCCACCGTGCGCGCCGACAGCTTTTCGCACAGCAGCGAACCGACACCGGTGCCGACCGAGAACAGCGCCAGGGCGAAGATGTACAGGGTGGGCTCGCCACCGAGGTTGGTGACCGCATAGGACGGCAGCTGCGCGGTAAGGATGGTGCCGACGAACCAGAACCAGGACACGCCGAGGATGGCGTTGCGTACCGCCTTCTGTTTCCTGGCCATGCGCAGCACGGCCAGCGATTCGGGGATCGGGTTCCAGTTGATCTTCAGGTCCGGGGCGCCGGCATCCACCTTGGGAATCATGCGCGCGGCCAGGTTGCCGCAGATCGCCAGCGCGATGACAGAGGTGGCGGCCACGATCGGGCCATGGCTGCCTGCCAGGGTGAACACCAGGCCGCCGACGATCATGCCGGTCAGGATCGACATCGACGTGCCCATCTCGACCAGGCCATTGCCACCGGTCAGTTCTTCCGGACGCAGTACCGAGGGCAGCACCGAGTACTTCACCGGGCCGAACAAGGTGGACTGCAGGCCCGTGCAGAACAGGGCCACCAGCAGCACCGGCAGGCTCTCGGTGAGAAAGCCCACCGCAGCCAGCGTCATGATCACGATCTCCATGGTGGTGGTGATCACGATCAGCCGCGACTTCTCCAGCTTTTCCGCGATCTGCCCGGCCAGGGCGGAGAACAGGAAGTAGGGCAGGATGAACAGCGCCGGCGCCAGGTTGGTGTAGAGCGTGCGCTCGCTCTCGGCCACGCCCAGGTAGAACAGCAGGCCGATGATCGCCTGCCGGTACACGTTGTCGTTGAAGGCACCCAAGCCCTGCACGATGAAGAACGGCAGGAAACGGCGCTGGCGCAGCAGGGCGAACTGGTTGTGACCGGACATGGAACCTCCTTGGACCGGCGCAGCCTAGCATCCCTGCCTGTCAGGCAGGGATGCGGTAGGTGCGGACCGTTGGTCCACACACCCCACCAACGCTCACACGATATCGTCGACCACGCCGCCATCGACCCGCAGCGCTGCGCCGGAGGTGGCCGACGCCTGCGGCGAGGCGAGGTAGACCACCATGTTGGCCACTTCCTCGACCGTGGCCGCGCGCTGGATCACCGATGCAGGGCGATGGGCCATCACGAACTCACGGCCGATCTGTTCCAGCGGCTTGCCGGTGCGTGCACGCTCTTCTTCGAACATCGTTGCGAAGCCATCGGACAACGTCGGGCCGGGCAGCACCGCATTGACGGTGACACCGCTGCCGGCTACGCGCTTGGCCAGGCCGCGCGACAACGACAGCTGCGCGGTCTTGCTGACGCCGTAATGGATCATGTCGGCAGGAATGTTGCGTGCTGATTCGGAGGAGATGAACAGCACGCGGCCCCAACCGGCGTCGACCATCGCCGGCAGCAGGGCGCGAGACAGGCGCACGCCGGACATGACATTGGTCTGCCAGTATTGCTCCCAGGTGGCATCGTCGGTCTCGAAGAAGTCCTGCGGGCCGAAGATGCCGGCATTGTTGACCAGGATGTCGACGTTGCCCGGCAGGCCGGCCAGCAGCGCGTCGACCCCGCGGGCGTCGGACAGATCGGCGGCCACGCCCAGCACGTTGGCGCCGGGAATTGCAGCCAGCAATCGCTGACGTGCGCGTTCCACGCTGTCGGTACTGCGGCCGTTGAGGATGACCTGCGCACCCGCGGCGGCAAGCCCCTGCGCGATGGCCAGACCGATGCCGGCGGTGGAGGCGGTGACCAGTGCGGTGCGGTCGTTGAGTTCGATCTTCATGGGGGAGATCCTGCGTGGGCGACACCGCAGTATCGGCGCCGGGGCGTGATCGGAATGCCCCCGTGCACGCAACACGATGTTGCACGGCCGACAGGGTCACGCCCGAATACCGCTCCAGTGGATCCACGCCATGCGTGGATGCCGTCCGCTCAGGCCAGGCCGCGCACCGCGCCATTGGCCGCTGCCCTCACCTTCGGCAACATCCGCAGCACCAGCGCCATCTGCGTGCGGATCAACTGCAGTTTCGGCGGCATCGTCTCATCGAGCTGTTCCAGTTCGGCGGCCACCGCACGATCGGCGTCGTTGTCCTCCTCCGACACCGGCTGCTGCGCCGTCAATGCCGATGCCAGCTGCTGCAGCGCTTTACGCACCCGCTCGCCAGCGGCCAGCGCGAGTGGATCGCCCGCGTAGCTGTCGACCTGGTCGCGGTGCGCACCCAGCGCCGACAGATGCCCGAGCAGGGTGTTGGACAACGCCAGGAAGTGGAAACCCGAATCGAGGTTGCGGCGCACGTGGCCCGGTTCGCGCAGCATGTTCGACAATGCTGTGGACAGTGCGGCATCGGCGTTGTGCATGTCGCGGCGGGCGATGCGGTAGGCCAGGTCGTCGCGCATGCCACTGCGGTACTGGCCCAGCACTGATTCCAGATAGCGGGCGGCGGTATCCAGCACCCGCGCCAGCACGCGGTGCAGCTGTCGACCCTGCCAGTCCGGCAGGATCAGGAACGCGGCCGCTGCGGCGATCGCGCACCCCAGGACCGTATCGACCATGCGCGGCACGATCAGCACGAAGCCGTCGCCGATCAGGTTGAAGCAGGTCAGCGCCATCACCGTGATGGCGGCCGAGGCGACCAGATAGCGGTCGGTACGGGTGAAGAAGAACAGCAGTGCCGACAGCAGTGCGATCAGCAGCTGGATCTCCAGCGTTGGGAACAGCTGCAGCAGCGCCCAGGTCAGCACCAGGCCGGCAAGCGTACCGACGATGCGCTGGGCCAGACGCTGGCGGGTGGCACCGAAGCTGGGCCGGCACACGAACACGATGGTCAGCAGGACCCACGAGCCGTTCTGTGCATTGAACAGATGGATGGCAACGAAACCGGCGATCAGTGCCAGCGCCATGCGCAGGCCATGGCGGAACAATACCGAGCCGGGGGTGAGCTGCTGGCGCAGGCGCACGCCCATTTCGCGCAGCGTGTGCGGGTTGCTGTCGCGCAGGCGGGTGTCGACGTTGTCCAGGCTGGCTTCGGAACGTTCGGCATCGAGCAGGCGGCGCTCGATGCTGCGCAGGTTGTGCACCAGCAGGTCCAGCGAGCCGAGCAGGCGCTGCCACTGCGGGCGTTGCTGGTCGCGCAGGTAGGCCAGGGCATCGGCCAGATCGCGCCCGGCCTGCTGGTTGCTCTCGCCGTAGACGAACGGACGACGCAGCCGGATCGCTTCGCCCAGCCGTGCACAGGCCTGGCCCTGCAGGTCGAGCAGGCGCTGGCAGCGGTACAGCACGTCGCTGTGGAAGAACGCGTCGACCAGCGCGCCGTACGGATAATGCGAGGAGCTGGCGCGCTCATGGAAATCCTGTGCCATGTAGTACAGGCGCAGGTACAGGCCGGAGTTGACGCCGGGCCGTCCGGAGCGGCCAAAGCGCGCCAGGATCGCCGTCTTCGCTTCGTTCAGCGCGCCGACCACGCGGCGGTTCTGTTCGGCCAGGTCGAGCTGGCGGCGCTGCAGGTCCGCCTCGCGTACGGGTTCGAACAGCGCGGCCTTGAGCTGCAGGTAACGGCCCAGTTCCACGTACAGGCGGGCCACGCGCTCGCGCACCGGCCGGTTGGCGAACAGCGTGGTCCACAGGATCGACAGCAGCCCGTACCAGACCGCACCCGCAAGCAGGTGGCTGACCGCATCCAGCGCACTGTGCAGGTCATGGGCGCCATGCTGTTCCAGGCCGATCATGGTGTAGATGGCCAGCGTGACGGTCGCCTGGGCGATGGACGCGTAGCGCTCGCCCAGTGCACCGAGCAGTGTCAGGCCGAACGTGGACAGCGCCAGTGCCGCGATGAATATCCACGGCCATGGGAACAGCCAGATCACCGAGGCCGCTGCCAGGCAGAAGCACAACAGCGACAGCAGCACGGCCTTGGTCCGGCCCCACCAGTTGTCATCGGTCTCGGCAATCGCACTGGCGATGATGCCGAGGAACACGCCGGGCAGCGCGGTCAGCGCATCCAGGTGCCAGCACACGGCCAGGGCCGCGGTCAGGGCAATGAACACCCGCAGGCCATAGCTGGCCTTCTCGTGGGCCCACAGGCGGCTGAGGCGGGATTCGCGTGCGGACATGCAGGCTCGGCGAAAGGATCGGCCACCATTATTATGGGCCACGCGTGAAATCCGGTAGCGCCGCGCCATGCGCGGCGAGCGCGCGGCGCGGCGTGGCATGCAGCCGCCGGGCATGGCCCGGCGCTACCGAGGCCCGTTACATGTCGAACCGCACGCTGAGCGCGAAGGTGCGCGGCAGGCCGACGCCGGCATTGGACCAGTACCTGCGGTTGGCCAGGTTCTCCACGCTGGCCCGCAGGGTCACCGGATGGCCGGAGGCCAGCAGGCGGTAACCGACGCCGGCGTTGACGAGGGTGTAGTCGGGCAGCTTCAGGGTGTTGTCGGCGTCGTACCAGACATCGCCGTAGTAGCGCACGGCGGCATAGGTCTCCAGCCCTTCCACCCACGGCAGCTGGTAGGTGGCGTGCAGCACGCCGCTCCAGCGCGCAGCACCGACGGTACGGTTGCCTTCCTGCGCCGCGCTGCCCGGTGACAGCTTGTCGTAGGTCGGGTCCAGCCAGGTCACGCCACCGCCCACGGTCAGCGCATCGGTCAGGTGCAGGTCGGCGCTGGCTTCGACGCCTTCGTACAGGGTGATGCCATCCTGCACCAGGCGCTTGCCTGCATCGGTCAGCTGATCGATGTTGGCGCCACGTTCCAGGCGGAACGCAGCGACATTCGCGTTCCAGCGATTCGCTTCCACCTTGGCGCCCATCTCGTACTGCTTGCTGATGGTGGGGTCGAGCACATCGCCGGCATTGATGTAGCTGCTGCCTACGCGGCTGCCTGCTTCCAGCGACTCGATGTAGCTGGCATACAGGGTGACGGCCTCGCTGGGCTTGAACATGACCGCATAGGTCGGGGTGACCGGATAGGTGTGGTAGGCGCCCTTGGTCTCGAAGTCGTTGTAGCGCCAACCGGCCAGCACCGACCAGCCATGGCCGAGATCGACGGTATCGCTGACGAACACCGCCTGCTGCACGGTCTCGTCACCGCGGGTCATCACCCGGGAACCCACCGCGTCGTGACGGATGCCATGGCGCTGGTAGAGGTTGGCGCGGCCGATCAGGCTGAACTCGTAGGGACGGTCCCAGCCCAGCCCGGTCTGGTGGCTGACACCGGCCACCAGCTGGTGCTGCAGTGGGCCGGTGCCGAAGCGGCCCTGCACCAGTGCCTGTGCCAGCTTCCACTCGCTCTTGCCGCCGAGCTCATAGACGTTGACGGCGTAGTCGCCGTTGGTATCGTCGATGTAGGCGAAGATCTTGTTGACGTCGTTCCACGAGGTGGTGACGCCATAGCTCAGGCTGGCCTTCCAGTCGCTGTTGATCTGCCAGTTCAGCGCGGTGGACAGCAGGCTGGAGCGGGTGTCGTAGTAGGTGCCGGGCACGCTGTTGTCGACATCGCCGGCGATCGGCCGCGGCAGTGAGGTCAGGCCACGGAAGTAGTACTGCGGTGATTCCTCGCGCAGGTCGCGCGACTGGAACACGCCGTCGAAGGTCCAGGTGAGCGCATCGCTCAGGCGCGCGTCCAGCGACAGTGCACCGACCTTGCGATCGACATGGCCACCGTTGAAGGTTTCGCCCTTTTCCTGGTATGCGTTGAAGCGGTAGCCGAACATCTGCTCGTTGCCGAAGCGGCCGCCGACGTCGATGCCTCCGCTGACGATGCCCTGCTCGCGCCAGCCGAGCTGGGCGGAGAAGGTCGGTACGTCGGTCGGTTTCTTGGTGATGTAGTTGACGATGCCGCCCGGCGCGCCGAAGCCGTACAGGAAACCTCCCGGACCCTTCAGCAGGTCGACCTGTTCCATCACTTCCAGCGGCCATTCGGTGCCCCAGGACGAGACCTGCAGGCCGTTGACCCGGTAGCTGTCGAAATTCAGGTCGATGCCACGGTTGCGGATCGGCGAGCTCCAGCCACTGGCATAGGCGCTGACCTGGGTGGTGACCGAGGGGTCGAGCAGGAAGGCTTCGCCCAGCGACACGACCTGGCGCTGTTCGATCTGCTCACGGCCGACGGCGGTGATCGCGAACGGGGTATCACGCAGGGCGCGATCGCCGAGGGCGCCAGCCTCGGTATGGGTACGCTCGGCGATGACCTTGACCGCGTCCAGATCGGTGGCGCTGCGGGATCCGGCCGGGGCTTCGGCGTGTGCAGTGCAGGCGGCGGACAGCGCGACGGCCAGTACGGCCAGGCGGGGGGAGCGAATCGGCAACATCGATGGAGATCCTCGGCGGGCGGCCACGGGCCATCCGCCCATGCAGGGGGGAAAGGTCGGTGGCTGGGATCACGCAGGCGTGCCGGGGACGGCAGCGGGGCGCCACAAGGGGGCGCAGGACCATTGCTGGATGAGAATTGTTCTCTTTTCGTTACAGCGCGTCAAATGCCATCGGCGTGCGGACCAACGGTCCGCACCCACCAGAGGCCGGTAGCGCCGGGCCATGCCCGGCGAGCGCGCAGCGCGGATTGCTGAAAGGCCGCCGGGCATGGCCCGGCGCTACCGAAGTCAGGCCCGCTGTGCGCGCCTGAGCAGCTTCGCTTCACGCCTGCGCGCGCGCCGCGCCTTCCAGCGCTCGGCCAGGCACGAGAAGATCACGTACAGCGCCGGCGTGCTGAGCAGGGTCAGGCTCTGCGAGAACAGCAGGCCGCCGATCATCGCGATGCCCAGCGGGCGACGCAGCTCTGAACCTTCGCCCAGGCCGATCGCCAGCGGCACCGCCGCCAGGATCGCCACCATCGTGGTCATCATGATCGGGCGGAAACGCACGATGCTGGCTTCACGGGCAGCATCGCGCGGAGTCAGCCCATGTTCGCGCTGCGCCACCAGGGCGAAGTCGATCATCATGATCGCGTTCTTCTTGACGATGCCGATCAGCAGCACCAGCGCGATCATCGAGATCACCGACAGTTCGGTGTTGGTGCCGAACAGCGCCAGCAACGCACCGACGCCGGCGGCCGGCAGGGTGGACAGGATCGTCACCGGGTGGATCAGGCTTTCGTACAGGATGCCCAGTACCAGGTAGACGGTGAGGATGGCTGCCAGCACCAGGATCAGCATGTCGCTGGGGTCGGAGTTGAAGCCGAAGCCGGCGTCGTCGGCCAGGCGGATGTCGCCGGGCATGCGCATGCCGGCCACGGTGCTGTCGATGATGGCCTTGGCCTCGCCCATGCTGACGCCGGGGGCGAGGTTGTAGCTCAGGTCCATCGTCGTGTACTGGTTTTCATGGGTGATCTGCGAGGGCGCCAGGCCCGGAGCCTGGCGGGCCACCGCCGTGATCGGCACCATCTCGCCGTTGCGTGCACGCACATGCACTTCGTCCAGCGCCGAAGGCGTAGCGGTCTGCGACGGCAGCGCATTGACCACCACGCTGTACTGGTTGATGTCCGAGTAGATGGTGGAGATCTGGCGCTGGCCGAAGGCGCCGTACAACGCACCGTCGATGGCGCCGACCGAGATGCCCAGGCGCGCGGCCTTGGCCCGGTCGATCTCGATGTTCTGGCGCAGGCCAGCGTTGTCGACGTCGGTGCCGACATCACGCAGCTTCGGGTTCTTCTTCAATGCCGCCTGCAGTTTGGGCAGCCATTCCTGCAGTGCGGCCAGGTCGTTGCCCTGCAGCGAGACGCGGTACTGCGCGCCCTGGCTGTTGCCACCGCCATCGTTGCTGGGCAGGTCCTGGATCGCGCGCAGGCGCAGCTGCAGGTCCGGGTAGCGGTCGGCCTTCGCACTCAGCCGAGCCAGTGCATGTGCGGTGGTTTCGCGGCGGCCTTCCTTGCGCGACTTCAGTTCGACGTTGAACTGTGCGCTGGAGCCCTGGCGGCCGCTGCCCAGGCGTACGCCCACGGTCTTCACTGCCGGGTCGGCCATCAGCATGTCGGTGATGCGGCGCTGGCGGCTGACCATGTCCTCGAAGGACACCGTCGCACTGGAATTGGCGCGGCCCCAGATCAGGCCGGTGTCCTGCGGCGGGAACGCGCCCTTCTTCACCGCACCGAACAGGAAGATGGTGACGCCGATCAGGATCAACGGCGTCAACGACAGCAGCAGCGCATGGCGCAGCGAAAAATCAAGGAACACGGTGTAGATGCGCAGCATCCGCTCGTGACCGGCATCGAGCCAGCGGCCGAAGCGCGACGGTGCCGCCGTGTGGTCGTGCGCGCTGAGGAAGCGGCTGCACAGCGCCGGGGTCAGCGTCAGCGAAACGATCATCGACACCACGATCGCCGCCACCAGGGTCACGGTGAATTCGCGGAAGAACGCGCCCATCATGCCGCTGGCGAACAGCAGCGGGATGAACACCGCCACCAGCGAAGCGGTGATCGAGACGATGGTGAAGCCGATTTCGCGCGCACCGGCGAAGGCCGCCTGCATCCGCGGCATGCCCTCGTCGAGGTGGCGCATGATGTTCTCGATCACCACGATCGCATCGTCGACCACGAAGCCGATCGCGATCACCAGCGCCAGCAGGCTCAGGTTGTTCAGGGTGAAGCCCATCACGTACATCACCAGCGCGGCACCGGCCAGCGACAGCGGCACGGTGACCGCCGCGATCAGCGTCGGCGCCAACCGGCGCAGGAACAGCGCCATGGTCAGCACCACCATCGCCAGGCTGATCAGCAGGGTGATCTGCACTTCATGCAGCGACGACCGGATGGTCGGGGTGCGGTCGAAGTAGGGCGTCATCGTGGTGCCCGGCTGCAGGTAGTCGCGCAACGCGGGAATCTGCGCTTTCACCCGGTCCACGGTCTCGACGATGTTGGCGCCGGCGCGGGTGAACACATACATCACCACGGCCGGTTTGTGGTCGAACCACGCGGCCTGGTAGGCGTCCTGCTGGCCGTCGTAGACGTTGGCGATGTCCTTCAGGCGGATCACCCGGCCATCGCCCTGGGTCTTGACCACCAGATCGGCGAAGTCGGCGGCGCGTGCAACCGAATCGTTGGCGATGATCGCCGTGGTGGTGTTGCCATCGCTGAGGAAGCCGGTGGGCGAGGTCACGTTGGCCGCGCGCACGGCATTGCGCAGGTCGTCGGCGGTCAGTCCCAGCGCGTTCATCAGGCGCAGGTTGACGTCCACACGCACCGCCGGCGTCGAGGCACCGGCGATATCCACCGAGGCGACACCGCCGATCTGGCGGATGCGCTGGGCCAGCAGCGAATCGGCGACGTTGTACAGCTCATCGGCGGACTGCGTCTGCGAGGTCAGCGCGATGGCGATCACCGGATCGTCGTTCGGGTTCGCCTTCTGGTACATCGGCGAGCCCATGCCCGAGGGCAGGTCGGCCTGCGCCGAATTGATCGCGGTCTGTACGTCCAGCGCGGCCGAATCGATGTCGCGGTCGCTCTGGAAGATCATGAACACCAGCGAGCTGCCTTCCGAACTCGACGAGCGCATGCGGTCGATGCCCGGCAGCTGGCCGAGGTGGCGCTCCAGCGGCGCGGTCACCGTGGAGGCCATGGTCGCCGCATCCGCACCGGACTGGCTGGCGTGCACGAAGATCACCGGGATCTCGATGTTCGGCAACGCCGACACGCCGAGCCGCAGGTAACAGATCACGCCGACCATGAACAAGCCGATGGCCAGCAGGGCGGTGCCGATCGGGCGACGGATGAAGGGGCCGGACAGGTTCATCGTGCAGCCCCCCGAAGGTGCGGGGCCAGGGTCATGCCTGCGGCTCCTGCACCGTGCCATCGCGCAGCGCACGCTGTTCACGGCGACGGGCGAGCCATTCCGAGAAGCGTTCCATGTACAGGTAGATCACCGGCGTGGTGTACAGGGTTACCAGCTGCGACAGCAGCAGGCCGCCGACGATGGCGATGCCCAGCGGCCGACGCAGTTCCGAGCCGATGCCGGTGCCCAGCGCCAGCGGCAACGCGCCAAGCATGGCTGCAGCGGTGGTCATCATGATCGGGCGGAAGCGCAGCAGGCAGGCGCGGCGGATGGCTTCGCGCGCGTTGGCGCCGGTGCGCCGCGCCTCGATGGCGAAGTCGACCATCATGATGCCGTTCTTCTTGACGATGCCGATCAGCAGCACGATGCCGACGATGCCGTCCACCGACAGGCTCAGGCCACAGACCATCAATGCCAGCAGCGCACCGACGCCGGCCGGCGGCAGGGTCGAGATGATCGTGATCGGGTGGATGTAGCTCTCGTACAGCACGCCCAGCACGATGTAGATCACCACCAGCGAGGCCAGCAGCAGCCACACCACGTCGGTCTGGCTGCCGGTGAATTCGGCGGCCTTGCCGATGAACTGCGCATGCACGTGCGCCGGCATGTCCAGGCTGGCCTTGGTCTCTTCGATGGCCTTGACCGCATCGGACAGCGAATAGCCCGCCGCGACGTTGAAGGAAACCGTCACCGCAGGAAGCTGCTGCTGGTGGCTGACCAGCAGCGGCGCGCTGGAGACCTTCGCCTCGGCCAGCGCCGACAACGGGATGATGCCGCCCGCACCGACGGTGATGCCGGTGTTCTGTGCACCGATACCGGTGGCGGTCGACGAGTTGGACGAGGTGACCTGGCCGAAGCTGGTCGCGTTGGTGCCGGTGAGGGCGCCGGCGCCGTTGGAGGCGACCGCCAGCTGTTCCATCAGCGCGGTGCTGGTGCGGAACTGCGGCGCCACTTCCAGCACCACCCGGTACTGGTTGAGCTCGGTGAAGATGGTCGAGATCTGGCGCTGGCCGAACGCATCGTAGAGGGTGTCGTCGATGGTCTGCATCGGCACGCCCAGCACGCTGGCCTTGTCGCGGTCGATGTTCAGTTCCAGTGCGCGGCCCTGGTTGGACAGGTTGTTGTCGACGTCGGCCAGTTCCGGGCGCTGGCGCAGCGCCTGGGTCAGGCGGTTGCCCTGCAGCGCGACTTCCGCGCTGTCCACGTCCGACAGCGAGTACTGGTACTCGGTGGCGGCCACGCGGGTGTCCAGGGTCACGTCCTGTACCGGCTTCAGGTACAGCGCCACGCCGGGAATGCCGGCGACGGATTTCTGCAGGCGCGGCAGGATGTCTTCCAGCCCATCACGTTCGCCGCGCTCTTTCAGGACGATCGACAGCTGGCCCTGGTTGAGCGTGGGGTTCATGCTGCCAGCACCGATGAAGGCCGATACGCCGGTCACGTCCGGATCCCTGCGCAGCGCTTCGGCCACCTGCTGGGTGCGTTGCTCCATCTGCGGGAAGGCGATGTTCTGGTCGGCCTGGACCACGGCGGTGATCAGGCCGGTGTCCTGCTCGGGCAGCAGGCCCTTGGGAATCAGCACGTACAGCAGCACGGTCAGTACCAGCGCGGCCGCGGCCACGGCCAGGGTGAGCGGCTGGTGTTCCAGCACCCAGTCCAGGCTGCGCTCATACAGGCCGACGGTGCGCGTCCACAGGTTCTGCTTGCCGGCCGCGGCCGCACGTTCGTGCGCGTCTTCGCCCTCGGGCAGCGCATCGGGCTTGAGCAGGTAGGCGCACATCATCGGGGTGAGCGTCAGCGAGATCAGCATCGACAGCACCACGGCGATGCTCAGCACCCAGGCGAACTCGTGGAACAGGCGGCCGGTGACGCCGGGCATCAGCAGCAGCGGCAGGAACACCGCCACCAGTGAAACCGTCAGCGACAGCACGGTGAAGCCGATCTGGCGCGCACCGATCTCGGCCGCCTCCTTGCCGCTCTTGCCTTGTTCGATGTAGCGCACGATGTTCTCGATCATCACGATCGCATCGTCGACAACGAAGCCGGTGGCCACCACCAGCGCCATCAGCGAGAGGTTGTCCAGCGACATGCCGGTGAAGGCCATCACCGCGAAGGTGCCGGCCAGCGACAACGGCACTGCCACCGAGGGAATGATGGTGGCCCAGAACCGGCGCAGGAACACGAAGATCACTGCCACCACCAGGCCGATCGTCAGGATCAGGGTGAACTGCACTTCATGCACCGAGGCGCGGATGGTTTCGGTACGGTCGGAGAACACCTCCAGGTGCACGTCGGCCGGCAGTACGCCCTGCAGCTGCGGCAGCAGCGCGCGGATGCGCTCGACGGTCTGCACGATGTTGGCGCCCGGCTGCCGGCGCACTTCCAGCAGCACGGCCGGCTTGCCGTCGGCCCATGCCGCCAGCTGATCGTTCTCCACGCCATCAATCACTTCGGCCACGTCGGACAGACGCACCGGGCGGCCGTTCTTGTAGCTGATGATGGTGTCGCGGTACTCGGCGGCGCTGGCCAGCTGGTCGTTGGTGCCGATGCTGTAGGACTGGGTCTTGCCGTTCAGCGAGCCCTTCGGCGCATTGACGTTGGCCTGGGTGAGCGCGCTGCGCAGCTCTTCCAGGGTCAAGCCCATGTTGGACAGCTGCGCCGGATTGACCTGGATGCGCACGGCCGGACGCACGTTGCCGGCGATCGACACCAGGCCCACGCCCTGCACCTGCGACAGGCGCTGGGCGAGGATCGAGTCAGCGTAGTTGTTGACGTCGCGCAGCGGCCGCGTATCGGAGGTCAGCTTGAGGGTGACGATGGCCGCGTCGGCCGGGTTCACCCGGTTGTAGACCGGCTGGTACGGCAGCGACGAGGGCAGGGTGGCCTGGCGGATCGCCGCCTGCACGTCCTGTGCGGCGATGTCGATGTCGCGGTCCATCGAGAACTGCAGGATGATCGTCGACAACCCCGCCGAGGAATCGGAGGTCATCAGTTCCAGCCCGGAGATCTGCCCGAACTGGCGCTCCAGCGGCGTGGTCACCAGCGAGGCCATGGTGGTGGCGTTGGCACCGGGGTACTGCGTGGTCACCACCAGGCTGGGCGCATCGATTTCCGGCAGCGCCGACACCGGCAGCTTGCGGTAACCGAGGATGCCCAGCAGCAACAAGCCCGCCATCAACAGCGAGGTGGCAATCGGGCGGCGGATGAAGATCGTCGAAAAGCCCACGGACTGATCCTTGCTGGCACTTCAATGGCAGCGCCGGCGGGATCGCCGGCGCGGGGAAGAGCAGGGGCCTGCGCTCAGCGCGGGCCACCACCGCGGCGGCCGCCGCCACTCTTCTGTTCGGCGGCCTTCAGTTCGGCCTCGGTCGGTGCGGCCGGGGTCTCACCCGGCTTCAGCGCGGTCACCTTGCTGCCCGGCTTCAGGCGGAACTGGCCTTCGCTGACCACGCGCTCGCCGCCCTTCAGGCCTTCGGCGATCTGCACCTGGCTGTCGCCCACTTCCACGCCACTGCGCACGGTCTGCATCTTCACCGTGTTGTCGCCCTGCACGACGTAGACGTACTCGCCATCCGGGCCACGCAGCACTGCCTGGGTCGGGATCACCACGCCGCCGCCGATGGTGCGCAGCTGCATGCGCACATTGACGAACTGGCCCGGCCACAGGCCGTTGTCGGTGTTGTCGAACACCGCGCGTGCCTTGAAGGTTCCGCTGTCGGCGCTGATCAGGTTGTCGACCACGTCCAGCTTGCCGTCGCCGCTGAGCACGTGCGAATCGGCGCGGTCCAGCGCTGCGACCGGCACGCTGCCGGCGGCCTGCGCCTGGCGCACGTCGCCGAGCTGGCGTTCGGGCAGGTTGAACAGCACGTGGATCGGATGGATCTGGGTCAGGGTGACCAGTGCGGTACCGGCGTTGACCACGTTGCCGGCGTCGACCGCGCGGATGCCGGCGATACCGGTGATCGGCGCGGTGACCCGGGTGTACTGCAGCTGCACCTGCGCCGAACGCATGCTGGCTTCATTGGCGGCGACCGCGCTTTCGTACTGTGCCACCTGGTTTCGTTGTGTATCCAGATCGGTCTTGGCCACGAACTGGCGGTACTCCGGCGCGTTCGAGCGCTGGTAGTTCGAGCGTGCGGTGGCCAGCAGGGCTTCGTTCTGGCGCTTGGATGCAACGGCCTGGTCATAGCTGGCCTGGGCGGTGCGCGGGTCGATCACCGCCAGCACGTCGCCCTTCTTCACTTCCTGGCCTTCGCGGAAATTGAGGCTCATCAGCTGGCCGCCCACCTGCGGGCTGACTGTCACGGTGTTCATCGCGGTCACCGTGCCCAGTGCGCTGGCATACACCGGCACGTCCTGGCGCGCGGCATCGACCACGGTCACCGGCACCGGGCCGGCATCGGGATCTTCGCCCCCCTGGCCGGCGCCTGCCTGCTGCCCGGCAGCCTTGTCCTTGCCGCCACCGAGTACGCGCAGGCCGACCACGGCCAGCACCAGCACCGCCACGACCAGCAGCACGATCTTCCAAACACGTGACATTCAAGACTCCAAGAGGGCTGGACGGGGTGGCACCCCGGGTGGCAATGCGCAAAGCATACCTGTGGCCCACCGGGTTTCCTGCATGACGGATGGGACGGGCGCTCAGACAGATGGACGACGCTGGAGGTTCCCGTAACGGCAAGGTTGCCCTACATTCAGGTGCAGACCCCTTCCGTGGAGATCGAGATGCGCCGTTCGTTGCTGCTGTCCGCCCTGCTGCTGGCCCTGCCGGCCCTTGCCCACGCCGAGGACGCGCAGCGCCCGGAAGTGACCGCTGCCGCACAGCGCCTGCAGGCCAAGGTGGTGGAATGGCGGCGCGATTTCCATCAGCACCCGGAACTGTCCAATCGCGAGGAACGCACCTCCGCCGAGGTCGCCAAGCGCCTGCGAGCGATGGGCCTGAAGCCGAAGACCGGCATTGCCCACCACGGCGTGGTGGCGATCATCGAAGGCGGCAAGCCGGGCCCGAAGATCGCCCTGCGCGCGGACATGGACGCACTGCCGGTGACCGAGCAGACCGGCCTGCCGTTCGCTTCCAAGGCCACCGCGCAGTACCGCGGGCAGACCGTAGGCGTGATGCATGCCTGTGGCCATGACGCGCACACTGCCACCCTGCTGGGCGTGGCCGAAGCGCTGGTGGCGATGAAGAAGGACCTGCCGGGCCAGGTGATGCTGATCTTCCAGCCGTCCGAAGAAGGTGCGCCGCCGCCGGAAGAGGGCGGTGCGGCGCTGATGCTGAAGGAAGGCCTGTTTGCCGACTTCAAGCCCGAGGCGGTGTTCGGCCTGCATGTGTTCTCCAGCGTGCAGGCAGGGCAGATCGCGGTGCGCGGTGGCCCGCTGATGGCCGCGTCCGATCGTTTCGGCATCAAGGTGATCGGCCGCCAGACCCATGGCTCGGCACCGTGGAACGGCGTGGATCCGATCGTGGCCACTGCTGATCTGATCGGCACCGCACAGACCATCGTCAGCCGCCGCGCCAACCTGTCCAAGCAGCCGGCGGTGCTGACCTTCGGCGCGATCAACGGCGGCATCCGCTACAACATCATTCCCGATGAAGTGGAGATGGTCGGCACCATCCGCACCTTCGACGAAGGCATGCGCCAGCAGATCTTCGCCGATCTGCGCAACGTGGCCGACCACACCGCTGCCGCGCATGGGGCCAAGGCGGTGACCGACATCTACGAATCGGAAGGCAACCCGGCCACGGTGAACGACCCGGCGCTGACCGCGAAGATGCTGCCGAGCCTGCAGGCGGTGGTGGGCAAGGACAACGTGTACGAGCCGCCGCTGCAGATGGGCGCGGAGGATTTCTCGCTGTACGCCAAGGAAGTGCCGGGCATGTTCTTCTTCGTCGGTTCCACCAGCGTGGGCATCGACCCGGCGACGGCGCCGGCCAACCATTCGCCGAAGTTCCTGCTGGATGAGAAGGCGCTGGATGTCGGATTCCGTGCGCTGCTGCAGGTGAGCCTGGATTACCTGCATGGTGCGGGCACCCCGGCGGGTTGAGGGTTTCGGGCAGGGCTGCGCCCTGCACCCGCCGAAGCGGTAGTGCCGGCCGCTGGCCGGCAACAGCAACAGCAGAAGCTGGCTATCCGTGGGATGGCAGGGTGGGTCCGGTTGCGGGGGACGCCGTAAACCCGTCCATGGGGGCTTGGCCGCGGCATCCATGCCGCGGACACCCCCGCAACCGGACCCACCCCGCCTTCGACAGCTTCCCGCAGCTGTCGGAACGACATCCTGCTTTGGTAGGTGTCGACCTTGGTCGACACGGCGGACATCATGAACGTCTGAAGCATCGGTTTTTGATTTTGATTTTCCTGATCTTTCCCGTGGTGGCGCGGGAAATTGACCGTGGCCGGGAGGGTGGGTTGGCTGGGGGCGTAAGCGCCATGGATGGCGCGTCCGAGCCTACAAGGACGTATTCACGGCGTCCCCCAGCCAACCCACCCTCCCGGCCAAGCCGATAGACCGCTCTGCCGACCAACCAACCCCACCACGGAGGGGCTCCGCCGTTGGCCGACCCGGCCGAAGGCCCGCTCTGCGCGCGATACAATAAGCACCATGAACACCCCACAGGATTCCAGCCTCGGTCGCGAGGTCAGTTACCCGTCGCAGTACGATCCCGGCCTGCTGTTTCCCATCCCGCGCGTCGGCGCCCGCGCCGAGATCGGTCTGGACGAGGCCGCGCTGCCCTTCGTCGGCCATGACCGCTGGCACGCCTTCGAGCTGAGCTGGCTTGACCCGCGTGGCAAACCGCAGGTCGCCGTCGCCACCGTGCAGGTGCCGTGCACCTCGCCGCGGTTGATCGAATCGAAGTCGTTCAAGCTGTACCTGAACTCCCTCAACAGCACCCGCATCGACAGTGCCGAAGCCCTGCGCGAGCGCCTCGTCGCCGACCTGTCGGCCTGCGCCGGCGCCCCGGTCCAGGTCACGTTCGGCCTGCCGGCGTTGCGCGAATCACCGCTGGGCGAGTCGATCGACGGCCTTGAGGTGGACATCGACTGCTATGGCCCGCCGCAGGCGGACTACCTGTCGGCCAACGCCGATGCGCTGGTGGAGGAGACCCTGGTCTCGGCCCTGCTGAAGTCCAACTGCCCGGTCACCGGGCAGCCGGACTGGGCCACTGTCAGCCTGCGCTACCGCGGCCCGCAGATCGATCGTGCCGGCCTGCTGCGCTACCTGGTCAGCTACCGCGAGCACGCCGAGTTCCATGAGCAGTGCGTCGAGCGCATCTTCAGTGAAGTGTCTGCGCGCTGCCGGCCGCAGTGGCTGGAAGTCGAAGCCCGCTATACCCGTCGCGGTGGCCTGGACATCAACCCGTGGCGCGCCAGCCCTGGCATTGCCGCCCCGGCCGCGACCTACCGCGAACTGCGGCAGTAACCGCCGCAGGCGGTTACAGATAGCGCCGGGCCATGCCCGGCGAGCGCAGCGGCCATATGCAGAGCCGCCCGCCATGGCCCGGCGCTACCGGTTGGGCCCCGATTGTTCAGCCGCCCCGGGGGGCGGCTTCACATCGGCACCATCCCCATTTAACAACCTCTATGACACCGTGCCAGCCATGTAGTCATACAGACGGGAGTGTGTGGATGAGTACCGAGAAGAAAGCCGATTTCTCCGGCGTCAGTGGCAGCGTCGACAGTACCGCCCAGCAGGTCCCCAAGGCGGACTTTTCCGGCGTCAGTGCTTCGGTGGACAGTACCGCCGAGGTGGTCAGCGGTGGCACCTACACCGTGCAGAAGGGTGATTCGCTGTCGAAGATCGCCAAGCAGCACCTGGGCGATGCCAACGCCTGGAAGAAGATCTTCGAAGCCAACCGCGATGTGCTCGACGACCCGGACAAGATCTTCCCGGGCCAGACCCTGAAACTGCCGCCGAAGTAATACCGGCGATCCAATCGCCGTCCGAACAATCCTTGGAGGAACCCCGAATGATCAAGACGACCCCGCTTCAGAATGCCCTGCTGGCCGCGCTGCTGGGCAGCGTCGCCCTGGTGGGCTGCAAGAAGAAGGAAGAAACCGCAGACAACAACGCGGCTCCGGCGGCAACCACGCCGGCCGAAGCGCCCGCGCCGATGACCGGCGCGCCGCCGCCGATGGCTGCATCGGCCGTAGCGGTATCGGCGGTCACTGTCGGCAAGACCGCCGCAGCTGACAAGTCGGTCACCACGGCCGCCCTGTTCGCGCCGAAGGACGATGTCATCGTCTCGGTGAAGACCGATGGCGCGGCCAACAATGTCACCGTCGGCGCCAAGCTGACCTTCCAGGATGGCCAGGTGGCCGGTGAGCAGAACGCAACCCTGAACACCAGCGGTGCAGAGACCACCAACATCACCTTCAAGAATGCCAATGGCTGGCCGGCCGGCAAGTACCGCGCCGAAGTCATGGTTGATGGTAAGGCGGCCGGAACGCCGCAGGAGTTCGAGGTCAAGTAAGTCCCGCCGACTCTCTCCCGGTTGGACTCACGATGGACGCAGCCGCGAGGCTGCGTCCTTTTTTGTTGGCGGTTTTGCGGGAACGCCTCATCCACGCATGGCGTGGATCTACAGATGCAGACGCCTGGCGGATCCTCGCGCGGGGATGTTTCCGCAGACCCACGCCATGCGTGGATGGATCACAGCGTTGCCGGCGTGCAGTACCGCCGCGTATGGCACGGCTTTGCCCCGCGCGGCTGAAAACGCGACAATGCAGGGGTTTCCCCGGCGCGCGCCCACCCTGACGGCGGCGGGGAAAGTGACACGGTTGCACGTGGCCCGGCGCTGGCGCCGGCCTTCCCCTGAGCACTGCTACAGAGTCCAAGTCCCCCATGTCCAAGATCCTCTACACGCTGACCGACGAAGCACCGTTCCTGGCCACCCAGTCGCTGCTGCCGATCGTCGACGCCTATACCTCCACCGCGGGCATCGCAGTGGAAACCCGTGACATCTCGTTGTCCGGCCGCATCCTGTCGCTGTTCCCGGAACTGCTGAGCGATGCGCAGAAGGTCAACGATGACCTGGCCGAGCTGGGCCAGCTGGCGACCACCCCCGACGCCAACATCATCAAGCTGCCGAACATCTCCGCCTCGGTGCCGCAGCTGAAGGCTGCCATCAAGGAACTGCAGGACCAGGGCTATCCGCTGCCGGATTACCCGGAAACCCCGGCCGACGACCAGCAGCGCGACTACAAGGCGCGCTACGACAAGGTCAAGGGCAGCGCAGTCAATCCGGTGCTGCGCGAGGGCAATTCCGACCGGCGCGCGCCGCTGTCGGTGAAGAACTACGCCCGCAAGCACCCGCACCGCATGGGCGCCTGGGCGTCCGATTCGAAGTCGCACGTTGCGCACATGGACGCGGGTGATTTCTACGGCAGCGAGAAGTCGGCCACCCTGGCCAACGCCGGCGCGCTGAAGATCACCCTGCACGGCAAGGACGGCAGCACCGTCGTGCTGAAGGAGAAGACCGCGGTCAAGGCCGGTGAGATCGTCGACGCGGCAGTGATGAGCCGCAAGGCGCTGGCCGCCTTCATCGATGCGCAGATCGAAGACGCCAAGTCGCAGGGCGTGCTGTTCTCGCTGCACCTGAAGGCGACCATGATGAAGGTCTCCGACCCGATCATGTTCGGCGTGGTCGTCAACGAGTTCTACAAGGACGTGCTCGCCAAGCACGCCGACACGCTCAAGCAGGCCGGTTTCGATGCCAACAACGGCATCGGCGACCTGGTCGCGCGCCTGCCGTCGCTGCCCGAAGCCACCCGTGCCGCCATCGAAGCCGACCTGCAGGCCGAGTACGCGCAGCGTCCGGGCCTGGCCATGGTCAACTCGGACAAGGGCATCACCAACCTGCACGTGCCGAGCGACGTGATCGTCGACGCCTCGATGCCGGCGATGATCCGCGACTCCGGCAAGATGTGGAATGCCGAAGGCAAGCTGCAGGACACCAAGGCCGTCATTCCTGACCGCTGCTACGCCGGCGTGTACCAGGCCGTCATCGACGACTGCCGCAGCAACGGTGCCTTCAACCCGGCCACCATGGGTTCGGTGCCCAACGTCGGCCTGATGGCGCAGAAGGCTGAAGAGTACGGCTCGCACGACAAGACCTTCCAGATCGCTGCCGACGGCGTGGTCAAGGTCACCGACGAGGCCGGCAACGTGGTGTTCGAACACGCCGTGGAAGCCGGTGACATCTGGCGCATGTGCCAGACCAAGGACGCGCCGATCCAGGACTGGGTCAAGCTGGCCGTCGAACGCGCGCGCCTGAGCAGCACCCCGGCCGTGTTCTGGCTGGACGCCGCCCGCGCCCACGACGCGCAGGTCATCGCCAAGGTCGAGACGTACCTGAAGGACCACGACACCACCGGCCTGGATATCCGCATCCTGCCGCCGGTGGAAGCGACCACCTTCTCGCTGGCCCGCATCCGCAAGGGCGAGGACACCATTTCGGTGACCGGCAACGTGCTGCGCGATTACCTCACCGATCTGTTCCCGATCATGGAGCTGGGCACCAGCGCCAAGATGCTGTCGATCGTGCCGCTGATGGCCGGTGGCGGCCTGTTCGAGACCGGTGCTGGCGGTTCGGCACCGAAGCACGTGCAGCAGTTCGTCGAAGAGGATTACCTGCGCTGGGATTCGCTGGGTGAGTTCCTGGCCCTGGCCGCGTCGCTGGAGCATCTGGGCAACCGCTACGACAACGCTGCCGCCCGCGTGCTGGCCAAGGCACTGGACGAGGCCAACGGCCAGTTCCTGGACAACGACAAGTCGCCTTCGCGCAAGCTCGGTGGCATCGACAACCGTGGCAGCCACTTCTACATCGCCCTGTACTGGGCGCAGGCCCTGGCAGCGCAGAACGAAGTTGCCGCACTGCAGGCACGCTTTGCTCCGCTGGCCAAGGCGCTGGCCGACAACGAGCAGAAGATCGTTGACGAGCTGATCGCGGTGCAGGGCAAGGCCGTGGACATCGGCGGCTACTACCGTCCGGATGTGGCCAAGGCCGCTGCCGCGATGCGTCCGAGCGCGACCTTCAATGCCGCGCTGGAGCAGCTGCGCGGCTGATTCATCGCCGCCCGGTTGAGACCTGGAAAGAAACCCGCGCTCCGGCGCGGGTTTCTTTTTTGCGGGCCTGGGGTCAGATCCCTCTGTACCGCAGAGGGATCTGACCCCACCCATGGCGTGGATGTACTCGGGCCCGGAACCGTGAAATCCGTCATCTGTCGGAACGCCGTCAACACGGCATGAAACTTGCCCGCGATGGCCGTCGCAGAACGGATGCATGCATGTTCACCACTGCCACCAATATGAGCAGTCGATCACGACGATGGCGGCAAGCCATGGCCTAGCCTTGGCGATGCGAGACCGCCGGGGAGGTGGTCGCACGGGGAACACGGATGGCACGCGTGCTCGTAGTGGGAACCGACATCCAGGGCGAACAGGCCCTGCTGCAGAGGCTGCGGCTGGCCTCGGCGCTGCCGGACGGGCAGATCCGCCGCAGCCAGGACCTGGACGACTGCGATCTGCTGGTGATCCGCGATACGCCAGCGCTGCGCAACGCGGCACTGCGCATGCGCCAGCAGCGCCCGCGGCTGCACTGCTGGATCGAGGACCTCGGCGGCCAGTTGCGCGAGGGCGATGGCGGCCAGGACGTACTGGATGATGGCGCGATAGGACGGGCGCTGCGCGGCATGCAGACCGGCACCGACGCGACACCGATCCGCTTGGCTGACGGCGCGCATGCGATCACCCGCCTGCTGCGCGAGCGGCTGCCATCGCGGCAGGGCCAGGCGCTGCTGGGCGAGGGCGCAGAGCCGCTGCTGCTGCTGGATCTGGAGCAGGACCAGGCGGTGCTGCTGCACGAGCCGGCTACGGTGCTGGTGGAGCGGCTGGCACACGGCTTCGAGCATCTTTATCTGGATGCGCTGCTGCCAGCGCAGCTGCAGGCACTGGCGGGTGACCGCACGCGACTGCCGTTGCGTCCGTTGCTGTGGCAATGGGCGCAGCGCAGCCGTCACTGGCAGGCGTTGGATGAGCGCCTGCGCGGGGCGTCGGTGAAGCTGCTGCGCTGGCCGGACTTCCGCGTGCTCGGCCACGATCACGATGGCTTCCGTCTATGTTCGCTGCTGCTCAAGCGTGCCTGCACGGTGGACGAATGCGCGATGCTGCTGGATCTTCCCGCCGCCGCCGTGCGCGATTTCATCCACGCCGCCTACCTGTGCGGCTATGCGCAGCTGCAGGTCGCACCTGCAGTACCGCTGGCGGGTGCGCGTGCCAACACTGCTGACAACGGCCTGCTCGCACGCCTGTGGCGCACGCTGCGCGGGAGTGACCGCGATGCGTGAGCACAAGGTGGTGGTGCTCGGTGGCATGGGCAGCGGCAAGTCGACATTGGTACGCAGCATCGCCGCCGGTGCGGTGGTCGACACCGACGTAGCCAACAGCGACCGCGCGGGTGCCGACAAGGCTTCGACCACGGTGGCGCTGGACTACGCCGATATCGACCTGCCCAACGGCGAGAGGCTGCGCCTGTATGGCACGCCTGGCCAGCAGCGCTTTGATTTCCTGTGGCCGATCCTGCTGCAGGGTGCGCGCGGTGCGGTGTTGCTGCTGGACGCGCGCCGTGCCGGGGTGGCCGCCGAGCTGGACGCCTACCTGCAGGTGCTGCGCCCGTTCGGTCCGGCATTGGCCCTGGTGGTGGCGGTGACCCATCTTGACCAGGTGCCGGCAGCGGCACTGGATGACTGGGCCGAGCGCGCCCGGCTCGATGGCCAGCCGCTGCCGTTGCTGGCGGTGGATGCCCGTGATCGTGAACAAGGACTGCTGCTGATGGACGTACTGATGAGCGAAATGGAAGCGCATGCACTGGTGGCCGCACATGGCTGATGGACAAGGCGCGCCGTTGCCGGACGCGCAGCAGCGCGAGCGCCTGCAGCCGTTGCTGCAGGACCTGCAGCAGCGGGTGGAAGGGGTGCGGACCGTGGTGCTGGCCAGCGTCGATGGCTTTGCCCTGGTCAGTGCTGGTGCGGAGGGGCGTGGCGAACGCCTGGCGGCGATGACCAGCGCGATGCTGGCCCTGGCTGCAGCAGTGGGGCGCGAACTGGCGCTGGGCGATCTGCAGACGCTGATGCTGGAGGCCGCCGGCGGCAAGGTACTGATGCTGGCCATCCAGGCCGAGGGGCGAGCGCCGCTGCTGCTGATGGCGGCCTGCGACCAGCGCAGCGTGATCGGCCAGGTGCTGTGGCAGAGCAGGGAATGTGGCCAGGCGATCCTGGCCGAACTCAGCGGATCGTGAGCCCGGCCGCAGGGGAACGAGGGGCTCGAACCAACATTGAGAGGGGTGCAACGTGGCTGGATTGAATGATTCGTTGACTGCACTGATGGGTATCGATGGCGCGCAGGCCGTGGCGCTGGTCGACTACGAAAGCGGCATGCTGCTGGGCGAGGCCGGTTCGGGCATGGACATGGAAGTGGCGGCGGCCGGCAACACCGAAGTGATCCGCGCGAAGATGAAAACCGCCGCCTCGCTCAACCTCAACGATGGCATCGAGGACATCCTGATCTCGCTCGGCAAGGCGTATCACATCATGCGCCCGGTGGCGAAGAAGAAGGGCCTGTTCTTCTACATCGTGCTGGACCGGACCAAGTCCAACCTCGCCCTGGCGCGGCGCAAGGTGCAGGACGTGGAGGCCGAACTGGCGATCTGAGCCGGCTCGGTGGGGCCGATCCCTGGTGCTGCACGGCAGCCCAGGGATCGGTCCGCTGTGATGTCATGTCGAAGGCAGCAGAAGCGTGCGTACGAAGGTCAGCGCCTGCCTGTCGCGCGCAGCAAAGTATCTGGGCGCATGCAGTGGGAGCCAGGTCTCGTTGAAGTGCCGGCGAAAGTCTTCGTAGAGCTCGTTCGGATAGAGCTTTGCCTGCACGTTGCGGCCGTCTGGATAGCTGTGCTCATAGCTGTCGAAGGTGTTGGGATCGATGCCCTTGTGATCGCGCAGCCACTTGCAGAACAGCCGGCCCTCGGAGATGTCCGGCACCAGCTCCTGCGGCAGCGTATAGCCCGCCTGCTCCAGTGGCGCGATCAGGTTCAGGGTCAGCTCGTTCAACATCGAGAAATGCGTGTAGGGCACTTTCGAGCGGTTCTGCATGTAGCGTTCGATGTGGGCGGGCATGACGGCGTTCGCCCGGCCCTGCTGCCATTCCACCACCCATTGCGACACCTTCACCGCGAATTTTCGCGACAACCATTGGCCGAGATTGATGGCCAGGTAAGGGTGGATCCAGGTGCCCTGCATCGCCGCATTGCCCCCGGACACCACATGGATGAGCTGGTCCTCCGGGAGGCCGGTCTGCAGGGTCAGCTCCTCGATGAACTCACCGGTGGATTTCAGCGACCGATAGTCCGACCAGCGCTTGCCCACTGACTGGCAGAGCGCCGTCGCGCTGATGTAGCCGTCGCGTACCCGTTGCGGGATTACGTTGCCTTCCTCCATGCGTGGGATCAGGGTCATTTGCTGCATGCGTCACCTCATGCCGTTATGGGCCTGAAAGAGTAGGCAATGCAGTCGCCCGGGGTCTGTAGGAATGGTTGCGTTTGTCTGGTTCTCTGAGGCAGCAGCAGCCGAGCGTGGCTCGGCGCTACACAAGCTACCCCACGCCAGCGTATGGTGAGATCGGTTTCCCCGGATACGTCGTGCATGTCCGATCCTGTCACTGCAACCGAGCTGGCACCGCGCATCGCCGAGGCCATCCGCGATGGTTTCGAGCAGTATCACGCCCGCTTTGCCGCGATCACGGCGCGTGCCCGGCTGCGTTTCCAGCAGCGCGACTGGGCGGCGGCGCGCCACGATGCGGTGGAGCGCATCGCCCTGTACGACCAGTGCATCGCCGAGCAGATGGATGCGCTGCGGCGGCTGGCCGGTCACGCCATCAGCGAACGCGCGCTGTGGCTGCAGGTGCACGCGCACTTCAGCGCCCTGCTGCAGGGCCTGATCGACGCCGAGCTCTACAAGACCTTCTACAACACGCTGTCGCGGCGGCTGTTCGCCATCCGCGGTGTGGACCCGGAAGTGGAGTTCATCGCCTTCGATGTCGAGCCCTCCGATGCGATCACCCATCCGGTGGCGCGCCACACCTACGCGGTCTCGCCGACGCGGCCGGTAGAGGCACTGCAACGGGTGCTGGCCGACTACCGCTTCGATGTTCCGTATGCGCACCAGTTGCGCTGTGCCGCCGCCATCGCCGTGCGCCTGCAGGACGATCTGGCGCACTGGGGCGACACGCCGGTACGCAGCATCGAGCTGCTAGATACCGTGTTCTACCGCGAGCGCCGCGCCTATCTGGTCGGGCGCGTGTTCGGTGAACACCGTTTCTCGCCGTGCGTGATCGCGCTGGTCAACGACGACCAGGGCCTGCGCGCCGATGCCGTGCTGACCCGGCGTCGCGATGTGGCCCATCTGTTCGGCGTGTCGCGCAGCTATTTCCAGGCTGACCTGGGTACGGTTGGCGATGCGGTGGTGTTCCTGCGCAGCCTGCTGCTGGGCAAGCCGATCGACGAGATCTATACCGTGCTCGGACGCGCCAAACAGGGCAAGACCGAGCGCTACCGGACGTTCTTCCGGCACTTCAATGAACACCCGAACGAGCGTCTGGCGCATGCCGAAGGCACGCCGGGCATGGTCATGGCGGTGTTCACCCTGCCCAGCTACCCGCTGGTGTTCAAGCTGATCCGCGATCGTTTCGCTTGGCCCAAGACGATGTCGCGGCAGCAGGTGGAGGAGAAGTACGCCCTGGTGTTCAACCTCGACCGTGTCGGTCGCCTGCTTGACGCACAGCCTTACCGGCATCTGCGTTTCCCGCGCGAACGCTTCGCCCCGGTGCTGCTGGACGAGCTGCTGCAGCAGTGCGCGCAGAGCGTGCGCGTGGATGGCGACGAGGTGGAGATCGCGTTGTGCTACGTGCAGCGTCGCTTCCGGCCATTGAATCTCTATCTGCGCGAACAGGCTGGGGAGGCCGTGCGCGCAGCGGTACTCGACTACGCGCAGGCGATCACCGACATGGCGCGCAACAACATCTTCCCCGGTGACATGCTGCCGAAGAACTTCGGCGTGTCGCGCCACGGCCGTGCCGTGTTCTACGACTACGACGAGTTGTGCCTGGTCAGCGACTGCGTATTCCGGGCCTGGCCCAAGCCAAGCTCTCCGGAAGAAGCGATGGCCGATGAGCCCTGGTTCCATGTCGGTCCGCGCGATGTTTTCCCCGAGCGGTTCGGGCCGTTCATGGGCTTGCCGGCGCAGGAACTGGCAGCGGTGCGCGAGCACTATCGTCATCTGTTCGATCCTGCCTGGTGGCAGGGGCTGCAGGCGCGCTTTGCGGCGGGCGATTATCCGGACACGCCACCGTATTCGGCTGCGCAGCGGTTGGCGTGATTGGCCGCGCCGACGGCGAGAAACTCGGGTAATCTCGGCACTTTCATCACCAAGGATCGGCAATGATGCGTTCTCCCCTGTTTCTCGCCTTCGCGCTTGCGATCGGCTCGGCTGGCGCCCTGCCCAGCACCGATGCGGCAGCGCAGAGCACACGCGCGGTGCGTGCCACCGCCGAAGCCAGCATGGTCTTGACCGGCAACATCGATGTCGCTGCAGATGGCGCGGTCAGTGGCCTTGTGCTGGACCAGAAGGCGTCTATCGCACCGGCCATCGCCGCGTTCGTGGATGGCACGATCCGCAGGTGGCAGTTTGAACCTACCCTGGTGGACGGAAAGCCCGTGGCGAAACATGCACCGTTGCGCGTACGTCTGCTGGGCAGGCCCGGCGCCGATGGCAGCACGGAAGTGCGCATGACCAGCGTGGATTTCAGCGAGTATGACGACAAGGCCACCGACGCAGTGACCGGAAACCAGATGAGGCCTCCGCGCTATCCGGAGGCGGCATTCCGCGTCGGCGCACAGGGCGAGGTGATGCTGCTGGTCAAGGTCGAGCGTGATGGTGCGGTTGCCGACGTCATCGCCGAACAGGTGAACATGGGCGTGGTGGCACCCGAGCACGCGATGCAGAAGATGCGTGACATGCTGGCCAAGGCCAGCATCAGCGAGGCCCGCAAGTGGACGTTCACTCCGCCGACCTCCGGCGGGGACAAAGGCCTGGCGTTCTGGACCGTGCGCGTGCCGGTCACCTTCGCGCTGAACGACAAGGGCAGCAAGCAACCCCCCACTCCTTACGGCCGCTGGCAGGCCTACATTCCCGGCCCCCGCCAGCAGGCCCCGTGGCGCACCACCGACGATGCCGCGCAGGTCGGTACCGATCTGTTGCCGGCCGGTGGCGTCTACATGGTCGATAGCGCTACCCGCGGGCTGCGTCTGTTGACTCCGCTTGCCGAGCAATGATGCCGGCCAACCGCCCCCGCGTTTCATCGGCCCCTGCCCGGGGGGCAGACTTCATCATCTTCATGCACAAGGAGTGGCTGTGATGCGTTCTTCTCTTTTCCTGGCACTGGCCCTTGCGGTGTCGGGCGGTGCCGCCCTGATCGATACCGCCGACGCGCAGACCGCGCGCGAGGTACGCAGGCAGGCCGAGGCCAGCATGACCCTTAGTGGCGTCATCGACATCGGCCGCGAAGGCCAAGTTGAAGGGTTCCAGCTCGATCGTCGCGAGAAGATCGACGCGGGTATTGCCGATTTCGTGGACAAGGCCGTGCAGGGCTGGCGTTTTGACCCGGTGCTGGTCAATGGCGCGCCCGTGCAGGCACGCACTGCGGTGCGCCTGCGGCTGATGGCCGACAATGCTGCCGAGGGCACCATGCGGGTCCGCCTGGTCGATGCCAATTTCAGCAAGGTGGATGGCGAGCGTGAGGTCGGCACCGACAGGGTGACCAGCAATGCACTGCGGGGACCGGATTACCCACCGCAGGCGGTGACCATGCAGGGAGAGGGCACGGTCATGCTGATGGTCAAGGTCGGCCGCGATGGCAGGGTGGCCGATGTGATCGCCGAGCAGACCAATCTGACCGTGATTGGCACCGCGCGCGCGATGAACCAGCTGCGCGATATCCTGGCCAAGGCCAGCGTCAATAGCGCCAAGCGTTGGACGTTCAACCCGCCCACTACCGGCGAGGACAAGGATCGCGATTTCTGGACCGTGCGCGTGCCGGTGCGCTTCGCCTTCCAGGATTCGCGTGAGCGTTACGGCCGCTGGACCGCGTACATTCCCGGCCCGCGCCAGCAGGCACCGTGGAAGACCGGCGAGGAAACCCTGGTCGCCGGAAGCGATCTGCTGCCCGAAGGCGGTGTGTACATGGTCGGTCGTGCGCAGGAAGGCCCGCGCCTGCTCACCCCGCTGGGCTGATGCGTCATTGCGGGATGCGCCGGGCCTGCCCCGGCGCATCCCGCTTGAATCGATGTGCTCAATCGGCGTGCGGGTACACCACCACCCGGTTGCGGCCCTGTTCCTTGGCCAGGTACAGGGCCTTGTCGGCCAAGCGCAGTGCCTGTTCCGGATCGGTATGGAAGCTGGGGAAGTGGGCCACTCCCAGTGACACGGTGATGGTGCCCACCGGAGCAAACGGTTCGTCGGCGATGGCCTGGCGCAGGCGCTCGCCGGTCTGCCGGGCCGCTTCGATGCCAACGCCCGGCAACAGCACCAGGAACTCCTCGCCACCGGCGCGGCACAGCACGTCGGTCTCGCGCGAATGGCGGCGCATCTGTTCGGCGATATGCACGATGGCCGCATCACCGACGTCGTGACCGTGGCTGTCGTTGATCGACTTGAAGCGGTCGATATCCAGCGTCAGGATCGCAAACGGCAGGCCCTGCGCCTGCAGCGCGTCGAGCGCCTGCTGCAGCCCGCGACGGTTGAGCAGGCCGGTCAGCGGATCGGTACGGCTGGCGCGGTTGAGCGTGCCGATCCGGTCCTGCAGCGCATTGAAGCTGTACAGCACGGCCTGTTTCAGCTGCGCCACTTCGAAGTACCAGGCACGGATGCCATTGACGTGGCTGATCGCATTGCCAGTGTCTTCGCCGTCCTGCACGTTGCGCGCCAGCTGCCACAGCGGCAGCGAAATGCGGCGGGCGAACCACCAGGTGATCAGCAGCGACAGCACGCCCAGCGGAATGGCATTCCAGATCACCGCCGACATCAGGCGTGACAGCGGCTGCAGCGTCGCCTCGGTCGGGCGCTGCGCGACGATGCCCCAGCCGGTTGCCGGCACGGGCGCGTAACCGGCCAGCATCGCCACCTGGTGGTTGTTGCGCACCTGCTGCGCACCGCGCTGGCCGCGCATCACTTCTTTCACCGCCGGGTTGTTCAACGCGTAGGTGCCCACTTCCTTGGGGTTGTTGTGATAGATCAGGCGGCCATGGCGGTCCACCACGTACAGGTAGGAACCATCGCGGTAGTAGTGCGTACCCAGCAGGGTGTTGAGTGCACTGCGCTGGCGCAGGTACAGGGTGCCGCTCACATAGCCCCGGTACTGGCCGCTGCGGTCGAATACCGGGTGCGAGATCGAGATCAGCAGCTTGCCGGTGGCCGACTGGTAGGGATCGCTGATCATCGGCTGGCGCCGTTCCAACGCTGCCTTGTTGCCAGCGCTGCGCAGGATCTCGCCCTGCAGCTGCAGGCTCTGCGGCGAGGTCGCGATCACCCGCCCGTCGTTGGCCACCACCAGCGAGGAGTTGAAGCTGCTGGACTGCAGCTGCAGGCGACGGGCCTCATCCTGCGCCTGGGCCGGATCCATGTCGCTGTCGCCAAGCCGGGTGGCGGCATAGGCCAGCTGCTGCTGCGCGGCCAGCAGGAAGTTCTGCGTGGTCTCGGCCAGCTTGGTGGCGTACACGCGGTTGGCTTCCAGGGTGTTGCCCACCAGCTGGTCGCGCTGCACGCGATAGCTGGCAAGCAGCGTATTGGCCAGGGCGATGACGGCGCTGAGCAGGGCCAGGGCAAGGATCAGCTTGCCCAGGTTGAGCCGGGGAGACAGTGTGCGCATGCAGTTGAAGGATCGGGCAGGGCTGGACCCGCCGGATCCTCCGGATGGGGCAACAGCGGGAATCGGCGGCCCGGCCAGCGCGGCCGGGGCGGAGAGTCAGGCATTTGTCCCGCAGATTATCGCCAAATCACCGGGCCGCGAAGTGAAGCCGTTTGTCCTGCCGCCACCCAAAGAAAAAGCCCCGCACTGCGGGGCCTTTCCGTATTCCATCAATGCCGCGCGATCAGCGCTTCATCGAACCGAAGAACTCGTCGTTGGACTTGGTGTTCTTCATCTTGTCGAGCAGGAATTCCATCGCCGTCATTTCATCCATCGGATGCAGCAGCTTGCGCAGGATCCAGATCTTCTGCAGCAGCTCCGGCTCGATCAGCAGGTCTTCGCGACGGGTGCCCGAACGGTTGATGTCGATGGCCGGGAACACGCGCTTTTCAGCGATGCGACGGCTCAGGTGCACTTCGCTGTTGCCGGTGCCCTTGAACTCTTCGTAGATCACCTCGTCCATCTTCGAGCCGGTATCGACCAGCGCGGTGGCGATGATGGTCAGGCTGCCGCCTTCTTCCACGTTGCGCGCGGCACCGAAGAAGCGCTTGGGGCGATGCAGGGCGTTGGCGTCCACACCACCGGTCAGCACCTTGCCCGAGCTCGGCACGACGTTGTTGTAGGCACGCGCCAGGCGGGTGATCGAGTCGAGCAGGATCACCACGTCCTTCTTGTGCTCGACCAGGCGCTTGGCACGCTCGATGACCATTTCGGCCACCTGCACGTGGCGCGCGGCCGGTTCGTCGAAGGTCGAGCTGATGACTTCGCCGCGCACGGTGCGCTGCATTTCGGTCACTTCTTCCGGGCGCTCGTCGATCAGCAGCACGATCAGGTGCACGTCCGGATGGTTGGTGGTGATGGCCGTGGCCACCTGCTGCATCATCATCGTCTTGCCGGCCTTCGGCTGGGACACGATGAGCGAGCGCTGGCCCTTGCCCTGCGGTGCCATCAGGTCGAGGATGCGGCCGGTGATGTCTTCCGACGAACCGTTGCCGCGCTCCAGGGTGAAGCGGCGACGCGGGAACAGGGGGGTCAGGTTCTCGAACAGCACCTTGTTCTTCGACGCTTCCAGCGGCTCACCGTTGATGGTGTCCACGATCGACAGCGCGAAGTAGCGCTCGCCGTCCTTCGGGAAGCGGATGCGGCCGGACAGGTGGTCGCCGGTACGCAGGTTGAAGCGGCGGATCTGGCTGGGCGAAATGTAGGTGTCGTCCGGGCCGGCCAGGTAGCTGGCCTCGGCCGCGCGCAGGAAGCCGAAGCCGTCCGGCAGGATTTCCAGCACGCCGTCGGCGGCAACGCCGTCGCCGTGGCGGGTCAGCACCTTCAGCAGCGCGAAGATCACGTCCTGCTTGCGGGCACGGGCCACGCCTTCGGAAATCTGCAGCTGCTCGGCGATCTCCAGCAGCTTCTGGGCCGGCATGCGCTTGAGGTCGCTCAGCGAATAGACCGGGAAGCCTTCGGGGACGTTGGCGTGCGGACGCGGTACGAACGGCTGCTGTTCGCCGTTGTCGTTGAGCATGCCGTCGTCGCGGAAGCGACCGCCGTTGCCACCGCCACCGCCGCCACCATTGCGATCACGGTCGCGGCGGTTGCGGAAACGGTCACGGCGGTTGCCTTGGCCTTGCTGGCCCTGCTGGCCGCCCTGGTTGTAGGGGTTCTGGTTCTGGCCACCGCCCTGGTTGTTCTGCTGCGACTGCCGCGGCTGGCCGGATTCGCGGCCCTCGCCACCTTCGCCGCCGCCACTGCTGGCAGGGGCCTCGGCGGCGGGTGCGCTCGGCGCGGAAGGCGCTGCGGCCGGTGCCGGCGCCTCGGGCGCGGCTGCCAGCGGCAGGGCAGGCTGCGCAGGGGCGGCGCTGGTTTCGGCGGCGGCCGGAGCGGCAGCCTTGGTCACGCGGGCTTTGCGCACGCGCTTTTCGGCGGGCGCATCAGCGCTACCGGTTTCGGGAGTGTTATCGGACAAGAGCGTTATTCCTCGCTTGAAGGTGCGAGCGCCCGGCTGGGGCGGCGAACATTGGGAATGGGTCTGGAAGAAACTGCGTCCAGAAGATGCGGCACGCGAACGCGGCCGGATGTGCCGACACTATCATCGGCCCGCGGCGCCACGCAAGGGTCGCCGGATACGGTATTCAGTCAGGCGCCGGGGCGCCTGCCCGGCAGCCGTCGAAAACGGCTGCCGGAAAGCGCGGGATCAGGCCAGGGCCTTGTCCAGCAGGCCGGCCAGCTGGGCCTTGCCAACGGCACCGATCTGCTCGCCCACCTTCTCGCCGTCCTTGAAGACGACCAGGTAGGGAATCGAACGCACGTGGTACTTGGCGGCCAGGGCGCGGTTGTTGTCCACGTTGACCTTGGCGATCTTGGCGCGGCCCTGGTAGGCATCGGCCAGTTCATCCAGCGCCGGGGCGATCATCTTGCACGGGCCACACCACTCGGCCCAGAAATCGACCAGCACCGGTTCCTTGGAATTCAGTACGGCGCTATCAAAGTCGGCATCGCCGACGTGTACAACCTTGTCGCTCATCTTGGTTTCTCGTCTTGGATTGCACCCGGCCAGGCCGGAGGTGGGTGAACTGGGCCATGCCCGGTGGCGTGACCCTCGTCGTTGCCTCGCGGCGGACTGCCACGGTGCGTTCGGCGGGATGCCTGGACGCTCACGGCCGGCAGTGTACCCCTATCGCAGGGCAGGGACAGGTGCTGGCTGGAACCCAGCGTATCGTGATCGGTGCTGAGCCCGGTATGTGTCCGATGTCACTGTCCATGGCTGAAATGGGGGTGCTGACGCGGTAGGCCATGGGAGCCCGCGCCGCTGTTCAAGCGCGGTACTGGGGGGTGAAGAGGCGCGTCTCCGTGAGTCATGAGACGCCCAATTCCGGTTTGCTGGCCCGAGTGCGGTAAACTGGGGCATTGTGCGGCGCGCGGACCCGAGGGGTCCCGGCCAGCCCGACCCGCCGCAGGGGCCGCAGTTTGCGACGGAGCCCCAGACAGATTTCAGTGCCGCCGCCCGCAGGCGCGTGGCCATACCAAGACGGACACATGAGCGACAAACCGCTGACCGATTTGACTTTTTCCTCCTTTGATCTGCATCCGGCCCTGCAGGCCGGTCTTGAAGGAGCCGGATTCACCCGCTGCACGCCCATCCAGGCGCTGACCCTGCCGGTCGCGCTGCCCGGTGGCGACGTCGCCGGCCAGGCCCAGACGGGCACCGGCAAGACGCTGGCCTTCCTGGTCGCTGTCGTGAACCGCCTGCTGACCCGCCCGGCACTGGCCGATCGCAAGCCGGAAGACCCGCGCGCGCTGATCCTGGCCCCCACCCGCGAACTGGCCATCCAGATCCACAAGGATGCGGTCAAGTTCGGTTCGGATCTGGGTTTGCGTTTCGCGCTGGTCTACGGCGGCGTTGACTACGACAAGCAGCGCGAGATCCTGCAGCAGGGCGTGGACGTGATCATCGCCACCCCCGGCCGCCTGATCGACTACGTCAAGCAGCACAAGGTGGTGTCGCTGCACGCCTGCGAGATCTGCGTGCTGGACGAAGCCGACCGCATGTTCGACCTGGGCTTCATCAAGGACATCCGCTTCCTGCTGCGCCGCATGCCCGAGCGCTCCACCCGGCAGACCCTGCTGTTCAGCGCCACCCTGAGCCACCGCGTGCTCGAGCTGGCCTATGAGCACATGAACGAGCCGCAGAAGCTGGTGGTCGAAGCCGAGACCATCACCGCCGCGCGCGTGCGCCAGCGCATCTACTTCCCGGCCGACGAAGAGAAGATCCCGTTGCTGCTGGGCCTGCTGTCGCGCAGCGAAGGCGCGCGCACCATGGTCTTCGTCAACACCAAGGTGTTCGTCGAGCGCGTGGCCCGTTCGCTGGAGCGTTCCGGCTACCGCGTCGGCGTGCTGTCCGGTGACGTGCCGCAGAAGAAGCGCGAGAGCCTGCTCAACCGCTTCCAGAAGGGCCAGCTGGAAATCCTGGTGGCCACCGATGTGGCCGCCCGCGGCCTGCATATCGACGGCATCAAGTACGTCTACAACTACGACCTGCCGTTCGACGCCGAAGACTACGTGCACCGCATCGGCCGTACCGCCCGCCTGGGCGAGGAAGGCGATGCCATCAGCTTCGCCTGCGAGCGCTATGCGATGGGCCTGCCGGACATCGAGGCCTACATCGAACAGAAGATCCCGGTCGAAGCGGTCACCAGCGAGATCCTGACGTCGCTGCCGCGCCCTGAGCGTGCCGCCCCGGCACCGGGCGAGGAAGGTGACGAGAACGAAAGCGTCGGCCAGATCTTCCGCGAAGCACGCGAAGCGCGCGCCGCCGAGGAAGAGCGTCGTGGCGGCGGCCGTAGTGGCGGTCGTTCCGGCAGTGGTGCTGGCGCTGGGCGTGGTGGCCGCGATGGCGAGCGCAGCGGCGAACGCCGTCCGCGTGGCCCGCGCAAGCCGCGTGTGGAAGGTGAGCAGGTTGCTGCCGCCGCAGTCGAGGGTGCAGTGACGGCTGAAGCTGCCGCCGTGCAGGCCCCGCGTCCGCCGCGCGCTGAAGCTGCGCCGGAAGGTGCGGTGGACGGCGAGCGCAAGCCGCGCAAGCGTCGTCGTCGTCGCCACGGCCGTCCGGTCGAGGGCGCCGAAGGTGTGGCAAGCAACGCCGGCAACGGCGCCAGCCCGGTTACCCCGGTGCAGGTAGTGGCCAAGCCGGTGCGTACCAGCGCCGATGCCGGCGACTCGTTCCTGACCCGTATCGGCCGCAAGATCCGCCGGATGCTGTCCGGCAATTAAGCCGGAAGCGCCGGGCCATGCCCGGCGAGCGCAGCGGCCTCCGTCCGGGGCCGCGATGCCGGAAGGTTTTCGCCGGGCATGGCCCGGCGCTACCGATCTGTCGCGCCGGTCCTGCATAATCGGGGCATGAGTGTCCTGCGCTTCGACAATGTCAGCAAACAGTACGCCGGTGGCCACGAAGCCCTGACCGATGTCAGCTTCGAGGTCGCGCCGGGCGAAATGCTGTTCGTCACCGGTCACTCCGGGGCGGGCAAGAGCACCCTGCTCAAGTTGATCCACCTCGACGAGCGGCCCAGCCGCGGCGCGGTGATGTTCGACGAGCGCAACCTGCTGAAGGTGCGCGGCGGTGATGTGCCGCGACATCGACGCGCGGTTGGCGCGGTCTACCAGGACCACCGCCTGCTGATGGACCGCTCCATCGCCGAGAACGTGGCCCTGCCGCTGATCCTGCGCGGTACCCGCCGTGGCGACATCAACAAGCGCGTGCGTTCGGTGCTCGAGCGCATGGGCCTTGGTCACCGCGAGAAGGCGCTGCCCTCGCAGCTGTCGGCCGGTGAGCAGCAGCGCGTCGGCATCGCCCGGGCCATCGTCGGCGAGCCCAAGCTGCTGGTGGCCGACGAGCCGACCGGCAACCTCGATCCCACCCTGGCGGCCGAGATCATGTCCCTGTTCGCCGAGCTGCCTGCGCGCGGCACCAGCGTGCTGGTGGTCAGCCATGACCTGCCGCTGCTGCGCCACATGCGCAAGCGCGTGCTGATCCTCGACCACGGCCGGCTGGTGGACGACATCTCGCCGCAGGATCTGGCGGAGTAACCATGGCCAAGAACGAAAACACCGAAGCTGCTGCGCCGTCGCGCTTGGGCGTGTGGTTCCAGCACCACGTGCACAGCGTGGTGTTCAGCCTCGGCCGTGCCTGCCGCAAGCCGTGGGCGACGCTGCTGACCGTGATGGTCATGGCGCTGGCCCTGGCGCTGCCGCTGGGCCTGTCGATCGCGCTGGACAACCTCAAGCAGTTTGCCGGCAGCGTGCAGCAGTCGCGCGACATCAATGTCTTCCTGAAGGCGGACGTCGACGGCCCGGGTGCGCTGCGCCTGGCCGGGGAGCTGCGCGACCGGCCGGACGTGGCCAGTGTCACCGTGCGCACGCCGGAGCAGGGTCTGGAGGAACTGCGCCAGGCCGGCCTCGGCGAAGCCATCGACGCACTCAACGACAACCCGTTGCCCTCGTTGCTGGTGGTCACCCCCGGCCAGGGCCAGGACGATGCACGGCTGGCACGCGCGCTGGAAAGCCTGCCCGGTGCCGACCTGGTGCAGCACGACGCCCTGTGGCGGCAGCGTCTGGATGCCTGGCTCGCGTTTGGTGCGCGGCTGGTGCAGGTGCTGTCGGTGCTGCTCGGCGCCGGTGCCGCGCTGGTGGTCGGCAACACCGTGCGCCTGGACATCCAGGCCCGCCGCGAGGAAATCGGTGTGCTGCAGCTGCTCGGCGCCAGCGATGGTTTCATCCGCCGCCCGTTCCTGTACCTGGGCGCCTGGTATGGCCTGGGCGCCGGTGCGGTCGCGCTGGGCCTGATCGGCATTGCCGGTGCCGCCCTGCGCGCGCCGCTGGCCGAGCTGTCGCGCAGCTACGGCAGCCCGTTTGTGCTGCATGGCCTGGACCTGCTGCATGGCAGCCTGGTGCTGCTTGGCACCTTGTTGCTGGGCTGGCTGGGTGCATGGCTGGTGACCGGCCACTTCCTCCGCCAGACCCGCCCGACCGACACCTGAGACCGGCATGCAACCGCAAGCGCTGAAGCACCTTGAAGGGCCCGCGACGCGGGTGATGGTGGTTGACGGCTCCAAGCTGGTGCGCAAGCTGATCGCCGACGTCCTGCAGCGCGATCTGCCGGGCGTGGAGGTGATCGGCTGCGACAGCATCGAAGACGCACAGCATGCGCTGGCGCAGGGGCCGGTCGATCTGGTCACCACCTCGTTGACCCTGCGCGATGGCGACGGCCTGGCGTTGGCGCGGATGGTGCGCGAAGCGGCAGGGCAGGCCTATGTGCCGGTGATCGTGGTCTCCGGCGACGCCCAGCAGCACCTGGAGCAGCGCCGCTTCACCGAGTACGTCACCGACTACTTCGACAAATCGCTGGGCCACGAGGCCCTGGCGACCTTCGTGCGCGGCTACGTGCAGCCGCAGACCATTCCCGGCGCGACCATCCTCTACATCGAGGACAGCCGGGTGGTGGCCGAGGCGACCAAGCGCATGCTCGAGCGCCAGCAGCTCAACGTGATGCATGTGGTCAGCGCCGAAGAAGCGTTTACCCTGCTCACCGCCGAATCGCTCGGGCGCAGCCGCCATCGCATCGATCTGGTGCTGACCGATGTGACCCTGAAGGGAGAGCTGAGCGGCCGCGACGTGGTGCAGCGCGTGCGCGTGGACTTCGGCTACGGCAAGCGCCGCCTGCCGGTGCTGGTGATGACCGGCGATGGCAATCCGCACAACCAGACCGGCCTGCTCCAGGCCGGCGCCAACGATCTGGTGCTGAAGCCGATCGAAGAGCGCCTGCTGATCACCAAGGTGCTGTTCCAGCTGCGGCTGGCCCGGTTGAATGATGGACCCCTGTTGCGATGACGTGTTGCGATGATCGATGAAGTAGTGGACACCCCGGCGATCCAGCTGGAACCGAGCTGGAAGCAGCGTGTGGGCGATTATCTGCTGCAGCCGCAGATGCGCGAGCTGTCCAGCTTCCTGCGGCAGCGCAAGGCCAGCGGTGCGGCGGTGTTCCCGCCTGGACCGCAGATCTTCGCCGCCTTTGATGCGACGCCGTTCGATCAGGTGAAAGTGGTCATCCTCGGCCAGGACCCGTACCACGGCCGTGGACAGGCCCATGGCCTGAGTTTCTCGGTGCAGCCGGGCGTGCCGGTGCCGCCGTCGTTGTTGAACATCTACAAGGAAATCGAGGGTGACCTCGGTATTGCCCGCCCGGACCACGGCTGCCTGATCCCGTGGGTGCAGCGCGGCGTGCTGCTGCTCAACGCGGTGCTGACGGTGGAAGAGGGCAAGGCCGGTGCGCACCAGGGGCGCGGATGGGAAGGCTTCACCGACCACGTGGTGGACGTGTTGAACCGTGAGCGCGAGGGCTTGGTGTTCATGCTCTGGGGTGCCTACGCGCAGCAGAAGGGCAAGGTGATCGATACCGGCCGCCACCGCGTGCTGAAAGCCCCGCATCCCTCGCCGCTGTCGGCCCACCGCGGCTTCCTCGGCTGCCGTCATTTCTCGATGGCCAACGAGTACCTGCAGCGCCGCGGGCAGGCGCCGATCGACTGGTCGCTGCCGCCGCGGGCGACGCTGGCGCCATCGGGCTGAACGGCGAACAACGCTGCCCCATGGTGAATGGGCGAAACCGCCACCTGTTCAGCTGCCTTTGACCCGGAATAGCCGGGCTTTCCGGGCTAGTGGGTTGAATTCCAAGGGATTGTGTATCCCGAAAAGCGCGCTCGCCACTGTCATCAAATCGCGTTACGGTAGGGTTCTGTTTGGGACCAGTGTTTCATCAGTGGAATGCTGGAACTTTTTCCTCCTTTAGCAGTCCAAATCCCAGACTGCTAAGATGGGTGCCTATGAGCCAGAACACCTCTACTGCCCTTGTGGCAAACAATCTGCCGATTCCCAGTGCGCTCGGTTCGCTGGACGCCTATATCGGTGCCGTGCACCAGATTCCGGTGCTGTCGGTCGATAACGAACAGGACCTGGCCCGTCGCTTCCGCGACGGCAACGATCTGGACGCTGCCCGTGAGCTGGTGCATTCGCACCTGCGCTTCGTGGTGCACGTGGCCCGCGGTTACAACGGCTACGGCCTTGCGCTGGGCGACCTGATCCAGGAAGGCAACATCGGCCTGATGAAGGCGGTCAAGCGCTTCGACCCCGACATGGGCGTGCGCCTGGTGTCCTTCGCCGTGCATTGGATCCGTGCCGAGATGCACGAGTTCATCCTGAAGAACTGGCGCATCGTGAAGGTCGCCACGACCAAGGCGCAGCGCAAGCTGTTCTTCAACCTGCGCAAGTCGAAGAAGCGCCTGGGCTGGATGAACGCCGCCGAAGTCAGCGCCGTGGCCAAGGACCTGAACGTGTCCGAGCGCGAGGTGCTGGAAATGGAATCGCGCCTGTCCGGTCGCGATATCGGTTTCGATGCCCCCACCGATGAAGACAACGACCACGCGCCGCCGTCGCCGGCTGCGTATCTGGTGGCCAATGACGAAGATCCGTCGATGGCCTACGAGCGCGAGGACAGCGAAGACAACCAGATGCAGCTGCTGCGCGAAGGCCTGGCGGAACTGGATGCGCGTTCGCGCGACATCATCCGCCGCCGTTGGCTGGATGCGGACAGCAAGGTGACGCTGCAGGAGCTGGCGGACGAGTACGGCGTATCGGCCGAGCGTATCCGCCAGGTTGAAGCGAACGCGCTGAAGAAGATGAAGGCGCTGTTCACCGCATAAGGCGGCGAAGCGTTTGAGTAATGGAAAGGCCCGGCATTGCCGGGCCTTTTTTTTCCTGCTGGATCCACGCATGGCGTGGATCTACTTCGCGACCCAGTAGATCCACGCCACGCGTGGATCAGCGCGGTCTCAGATTTCCCGCGCGATCGCGCGCCAGCCGATGTCGGTGCGGTGGAACTCGTTGGCCCAGGTCACCTTCGCCACGCCCGCGTACGCGTTCGCCTGCGCCTCGCGCACGCTGTCACCCAGTGCTGCCACGCACAGCACGCGGCCACCGGCGCTGAGCACCTGGCCCTGCGCATCCAGCGTCGTTCCTGCATGGAACACCTTGGCCGTTGCCGGCACATCATCCAGGCCGGAGATCACCTCGCCGGTGATCGGCGATTCCGGATACGGCCTGGCGGCCAGCACCACGCCGAGCGACGGGCGCGGATCCCACTGCGCGTCCACCTGGTCCAGGCGGCCATCGATCGCCGCGTCCACCAGGTCGACCAGGTCCGACTGCAGGCGCAGCATCACCGGCTGGGTTTCCGGGTCGCCGAAACGCACGTTGAACTCGATCACCTTCGGCGCGCCGCTGGCATCGATCATCAGGCCGGCATAGAGGAAACCAGTGAACGGGATGCCGTCGGCGATCATGCCCTGCACGGTCGGGTTCACCACCTCGCGCATCACGCGGGCGTGCACGTCCGGGGTGACCACCGGGGCCGGCGAGTACGCACCCATGCCGCCGGTGTTCGGGCCGGTGTCGCCGTCGCCGACGCGCTTGTGATCCTGCGAGGTGGCCATCGGCAGTGCATGCACGCCATCGACCATCGAAATGAAGCTGGCTTCCTCGCCGTCGAGGAATTCCTCGATCACCACGCGTGCGCCGGCATCGCCGAAGGCGTTACCCGAGAGCATGTCGCGCACTGCGTCTTCAGCCTCGGCCAGGGTCATGGCCACGATCACGCCCTTGCCGGCGGCCAGACCGTCGGCCTTGACCACGATCGGTGCGCCCTTCTCGCGCAGGTAGGCCAGTGCCGGCTCGATATCGGTGTGCACCGAATAGAACGCGGTGGGAATGTTGTGGCGCGCCAGGAAATCCTTGGCGTAGGCCTTGCTGCCTTCCAGCTGCGCGGCCGCCGCCGTCGGCCCGAAGATGCGCAGGCCGGCAGCGCGGAAGCGGTCGACCACGCCGGCCACCAGCGGCACTTCCGGGCCGACCACGGTCAGCGCCACGCCTTCGGCCTGGGCCAGGGCGAGCAGGCCATCGATGTCGGTGACCTTCACCGCGACGTTGCGGCACTTGTCTTCGTTGGCGCTGCCGGCATTGCCGGGCGCCACGAGCACTTCAGTGACACGGGAGGACTGGGCCAGCTTCCATGCCAGGGCGTGTTCGCGGCCGCCAGAGCCGATGACAAGTACGTTCATCACGAGATTCCAGATTGCGTGGGAAGGGAAGTTCCAGGTCCCCGGCGGCGCGTGTGCGTCATTCGCAGCCTTCGCGTTGCAGCGATTCGGGGAAGGAGTAGGTCCAGGACTTCGGGTCCAGGGTGAAGCGATGTTCCTGACGCACCCGCTTGCCGCCGCAGGTGTTGCCGGATTCCTCGATCAGCAGTGGCCAGATGCGCGCACTGCGGTCGCTGTCGTCGAAACGCAGTGCGAAATCGATGCTGAAGCGGCGGGTGCGGCAGTCTTCGGCGGTATCGGGGTCGGCGGCCGCGTCGACGTTCTCGCATTCGTACTGGGCGTCGTTGTCGATGTGGCTGCGCACGTTGCCGGTGCTGGTCAGGCCTTTCGGGCCCGGCAGGACCAGGGTCTGCGAGAGCAGCGAGAAGCCCTGGCCGAACCAGCCATCCTCGACGCGGAAGCCGTAGAAATCGCTGCCGGCGCGGATGATGCTGGCGGTGCCGGGCTGGCCACCACTGCCGAAGCGCTCGCCGGTCAGTTCGCTGGTTACCCCGAAGCCATCGCCCTTGGGCTGCAGCACGAAGAACTGGATCGTTCCCGGGTCGATATGCGCGCCATCGACCAGCGCACCGCACACCGCCAGTAGTTGTTGCCAGCTGTCACCGGTCACCACCGGTTGCTCGGCGCAGACCTGCCAGTCGATCGCGCGCGTTTCATCGTCCTGGGTCCAGCTGCCGCGCCATTGGCCGGAAAGCTTGGCGTCCTTGCCGTAACGCCCGGTCAGGAAGGCCTGCAGCCGCGCGGTGCGACTGACATGCGCTGCCGGTTCGCTGGCGGCGGGCTTTGCCGCATCTGCCTGCGGGGCAGATGCGGGCTCGGCGGCCGGCTTGCAGCCGGCCAGCAGGGCCGTGCCAGCGAAGGCGAGCACGGCAAGCGGTTTCAAAGAGACTGCAGACATCCGTGTCGCTCCAGGTATCAGTGGCGGAAGTGGCGAACGCCGGTGAACACCATGGCCAGGCCATGTTCATCGGCGGCAGCGATGACTTCAGCATCGCGCATCGAACCGCCCGGCTGGATCACCGCCTTGATGCCGGCGGCGGCAGCGGCGTCGATGCCGTCGCGGAACGGGAAGAACGCATCGGAGGCCATCACCGACCCTTCGACCACCAGGTTCGCGTCGGCGGCCTTGATGCCGGCGATGCGAGCCGAGTAGACGCGGCTCATCTGGCCGGCACCCACGCCGATGGTGCGGTTGTCCTTGGCGTAGACGATTGCGTTGGACTTCACGAACTTGGCGACCTTCCAGGCGAACAGCAGGTCGGTGAACTGCTTGTCGGTCGGTGCCAGCTTGCTGACCACCTTCAGTTCGTCGCGGGTCATGCCGCGGTTGTCCGACGACTGCAGCAGCAGGCCGGAGCCCACGCGCTTGTTGTCGAAGTTGTTCAGGCCGTCGCCGTGCGGAATGCGCAGCACGCGCACGTTGGCCTTCTTCTGCGCGTACTCCAGCGCGGCCGGTTCGTAGTCCGGCGCAATCAGGACTTCAACGAACTGGCGGTCCAGGATCACCTGCGCGGTGGCTGCATCGAGCGGCTTGTTGAAGGCGATGATGCCGCCGAAGGCGCTGGTCGGGTCGGTGGCGTAGGCCAGCTCGTAGGCATCGCCGTTGCCGGCGCCAACGGCCACGCCGCACGGGTTGGCATGCTTGACGATGACACAGGCCGGCGCGTCGAACTGGCGCACGCATTCCCAGGCTGCATCGGCATCGGCCAGGTTGTTGTAGCTCAGCTCCTTGCCCTGCAGCTGCTGGAAGGTGGCCAGCGTGCCCGGCACCGGATGCAGGTCGCGATAGAACGCGCCGCTCTGGTGCGGGTTTTCGCCGTAGCGCAGGTCCATCACCTTCACGAAGGTGGAATTCATCTGCGCCGGGTATTCGGCGCGCACCGGCACGGCGGCGTCGGTGGCGGTGACGGCCGACAGGTAGTTGCTGATCGCCGCGTCGTACTGGGCAACGCGGTTGAATGCGGCCACCGAGAAGGCGAAACGGGTGCCGGCCGACAGCTGGCCGTCGTTGGCATCCAGCGAGGCCAGCAGTTCGGCGTACTGCGACGGGTCGGTGGCCACCGCCACGCGGGCGAAGTTCTTGGCCGCCGAGCGCAGCATCGCCGGGCCGCCGATGTCGATGTTCTCCACCGCGTCGGCCAGGGTGCAGTCGGCCTTGGCAGTGACCGATTCGAACGGGTACAGGTTCAGCACCAGCAGGTCGATGGCACCGATGCCGTGCTCGGCCATCACCGCGTCGTCCAGGCCGGAGCGGCCCAGCAGGCCGCCATGCACCATCGGATGCAGGGTCTTGACCCGGCCATCCATCATTTCCGGGAAGCCGGTGACCTCGGCGACGTCCTTCACGGCCAGGCCCGCATCGCGGATCGCCTTGGCGGTACCGCCAGTGGACAGCAGTTCCACGCCGCGTGCAGCCAGCGCGGTGGCCAGCTCGACCAGGCCGGTCTTGTCGGAAACGGAGAGGAGGGCCCGGCGGACGGGCAACAGATCAGCAGTCATGGGGACAGGGCAATCGGCAGCGGAGCGGGGCCGATATTGTAGGCGGTGGGGGCCGGTGGCGGGCGCTGGTGGGGGAAATTGGCCGGTGCAGACTCCCGTCCTGATCCGCTCGGCAGCACCTGCATGGGCCGGCATTGGGCGCAATTCGATACGTGGCGCTGTCGCAATCAGGTAGGCTGTGCCCGCACTGCCAAGGATTAGCGGGTTCAGATCGTGTCGATCTATGCATTGAAAGGACGTTTCCAGGACCTGCTGCGTCCGGCCGTACACGGCCTGTACCGCATGGGGATCACCGCCAACACGGTGACCGTGGCTGCGGCCGTGGTCTCGCTGCTGGTGGCCGCTGCGGTGTGGTGCTGCGCTCCCACCCAGCCGCTGCTGTATCTGGCCCTGCCGCTGTGGATGCTGCTGCGCATGGCCCTCAACGCCGTCGACGGCATGCTGGCCCGCGAATTCGGCCAGCAATCGCGGCTGGGCGCCTATCTGAACGAGTTGTGCGATGTGATCGCCGACGCGGCGCTGTACCTGAGCCTGCTCAGCGTACCGGGCGTGCGCCCCGAGGCACTGTGGCTGCTGGCCTGGGCCGCCGCGCTGAGCGAGTACGCCGGCGTGCTGGGCCTGATGGCCGGCGCCAGCCGCCGCTATGACGGCCCGATGGGCAAGAGCGACCGTGCGTTCGTGATCGGCGTGCTGGGCCTGCTGCTAGCGTTTGGCTGGGCAGGCGCGACCGTGGTCAGCGCGGTCGCCGCACTGGCCGCACTGCTGTGTGGGATGACGGTGGTCCGTCGCGTACGCCAGGGATTGAAGGAAGCCGCGGCGATATCGCAGCGGTAAGCACAACACGATTACACGCCCTATCCATACGGAGATTGCATGCGTCAGGCGCAGGAACGGGAATTCCACAGCTTCGACCAGGTACCGCTGTTCTACCGGTACTGGCCGAGCACCACGGCAACCACGCCGGCCAAGGCCATCGTGCTGCTGCATCGCGGCCATGAACACTCCGGCCGGGTCACCCATCTGGTCGACGAGCTGGACCTGCCCGACACCGCGTTCTTCGCGTGGGATGCGCGCGGCAATGGTCGCTCGCCCGGCACGCGCGGCGACGCACCGGGCTTCCCGGCGCTGGTGCGCGACCTGGACAGCTTCATCGCCCACCTCAGTGCCGAGCATGGCATCGCGGTGGAGGACATCGTGGTGATCGCGCAGAGCGTGGGCGCGGTGGTTGCCGCCACCTGGGTGCATGACTATGCGCCGCGGCTGCGCGCGCTGGTGATGGCTTCGCCGGCATTCAAGGTGAAGCTGTACGTGCCTTTCGCACGCGCTGGACTGGCGCTGATGCAGAAACTGCGCGGCAACTTCTTCGTCAACAGCTACGTCAAGCCGCAGTGGCTGACCCACGACCCGGCACGGGTGGAAAGCTACCGCACCGATCCGCTGATCACCCGGCCGATCTCGGTGCGCGTGCTGCTGGGCCTGTACGAAGCGGCCGACCGCATCGTGGCCGACGCGCAGGCGATCAGCGTGCCGGTGCAGTTGCTGGTATCGGGCTCGGACTTCGTGGTGCATCGCGGCCCGCAGGACCGCTTCTACGAACGCCTGTCCAGCCCGATCAAGGAGCGCGTGCACCTGCCGGGCTTCTTCCACGACACCCTCGGCGAGCGCGACCGTGCGCCGGCGCTGGCGCGTATCCGCAGCTTCATCCAGGCACGCTTTGCCGAACCGCTGCAGGAGCTGTCGCGGCGCGATGCGCATCGGCATGGCCCGACCTTCGAGGAATCGGAGATCCTGTCGTGGCCACCGGAGCGCAACAGCCTGGCCGACCTGCGTTGGCGCGTGGTGCGCGGTGGCCTGCGTTTCGGCGGCACGCTGTCGGAGGGCATCGCGCTAGGCCTGCAGACCGGCTTCGATTCGGGCAGCACGCTGGACTACATCTACCGTGATGAGGCGCGGGGCAAGGGCCCGCTGGGCCGGATGGTCGACCGCAACTATCTGGATGCGATCGGTTGGCGCGGCATCCGCGTGCGCGGCAAGCACCTGCAGGAACTGCTGCGCGATGCCGCCCAGCGACTGCGCGGGCAGGGCGCGCCGGTGCGCGTACTGGACGTGGCGGCCGGCCATGGCCGTTACGTGCTGGAAGCACTCGGCCAGGGCGAACAGCGTGCCGACCGTATCGTGCTGCGCGATTTCAGCGATCTGAACGTAACGCAGGGCAAAGCCTTGATCGAGCGCCTCGGCGCGGCCGACATCGCCCGCTTCGAACAGGGCGATGCGTTCGATCCGGCGCAGCTGGCAGCAGTGGAACCGGCGCCGACGCTGGCGGTGGTGTCCGGCCTGTACGAACTGTTCCCGGACAACGATGCGGTGCTGCGTTCGCTGCAGGGCATCGCTGCGACGGTGCCGGTGGGCGGTTACCTGGCCTATACCGGGCAGCCGTGGCATCCGCAGCTGGAGTTCATCGCGCGTGCGTTGACCAGCCATCGTGGTGGCGCGGCGTGGGTGATGCGCCGCCGTACCCAGCACGAGATGGACGAACTGGTGCGCCTGGCCGGCTTCCAGAAGGTGGCCCAGCGCATCGATGACTTCGGCATCTTCACCGTATCGCTGGCACGACGGATCGCGTGATGGCGACGCTGGCGGCAACCGCATCATCCAGCGAGGCGCGCCCCTGGCGGCGCGCCCTGCTGTGGCTGGCCCTGCTCGGTCCATTCTTCTTCGCCAGCTATGGCTTCGCCAACTGGATGGCCGGCCGCCATGCCCAGCTGCCGGTGATGGCATTTGCCTGGGAGGCGCGGATTCCGTTCGTGCCGTGGACGATCGTGCCGTACTGGTCGATCGACCTGTTCTATGCGATCTCGTTCTTCCTGTGCCGGCGCCGGCTGGAGTTGGACCGGCACGCGCTGCGCCTGCTCAGCGCGCAGGTGATCGCGGTGGCGTGCTTCCTGTTGTGGCCGTTGCGCTTCAGCTTCGAACGGCCGGAAATCGGCGGTGTGTTCGGCTGGTTGTTCGACGTGCTGCTGGGCTTCGACAAGCCATTCAACCAGGCGCCGTCGCTGCATATCGTGCTGCTGATCGTGCTGTGGGTGAAGTTCGCGCAGTACCTGCACGGGGTCTGGCGGCTGGTGCTGCATGTGTGGGCGCTGCTGATCGGCATTTCGGTGCTGACCACGTTCCAGCATCACTTCATCGACATTCCCACCGGGCTGCTGGCTGGCTGGTTGTGCGTGTGGCTGTGGCCGGAGCAGGGCACGCCGCCGTTGCGTGCCTGGCAGGCTGCCGGTGACCCGAGGCGTTGGCGGCTGGCCGCGTTGTATGTGTTGGGTGCCGGCCTGCTGCTGGTGCCGGTGGTGATGCTGCGCGGCACCGCATTGTGGCTGCTGTGGCCCGTGGTGTCGTTGCTGCTGGTGTCGCTGGCCTATGCCGGGCTGGGCACAGCGGTGTTCCAGAAGCGCGCCGATGGCCGGTTGACGATGGCCGCGCGCTGGCTGCTGGCACCGTACCTGGGTGCGGCGTGGATCAACTCGCGGTTGTGGACGCGCCGTGCGCCGCAGCCGGTGCCGGTCGTCGACGCTGTCTGGCTGGGGCGCCTGCCAGGTGCCGCACTGCCGGCACCGCTGGTGGGCGTGGTCGACACCTGTGCGGAGCTGTCCTGCCGCGCGCCGGGGGCAGCGTACGCCAGCGTGCCGATGCTGGACCTGGCGGTGCCTTCGGCGGCGCAGCTGCGCGCCGCGGCAGATGCCATTGAACGCCTGCGCGGCCATGGCCCCGTCCTGGTCTGCTGTGCGCTGGGGTACTCACGTAGCGCGGCCAGCGTGGCGACCTGGTTGCTGCGCACCGGCCGTGCGCGCGATGTCGCTGACGCGGTGTCGATCGTGCGTGGCGCGCGGCCGTCGATCGTGCTGCATGACGTTCATCTACAGGTGATCGCGGCCGCTGCCGCGCAGGAGACCATTGCATGAGCGCCGTGCCCGATCTGCCGATGATGCATCTGCTGCTGCGGCAGGGGCGAGTGCCTGCCGCGTTGTCGCTGGGCCTGCTGCTGGTGGCCCTGTTGTTGCTGGGCATCGAGCCTGGGCTGGCGATGTTCGCCGCTGGCCTGCTGCTGCTGAGCCTGGTGGCAGGTGTTGTGCAGGCGTACTACGCGGTGCGGGTGCAGTTGGACGCCAGCCTGCTGCGTCTGCTGCAGCAGGAGGGCCTGCAGGGTGAAGTCGCGGCACAACGCGTGGACCAGGCGCTGCACACCGCTGGCCTGCGCAGGCTGGACGCACAGGCGCCGACGCGTGGCTGGGATGCGCGCTGGACCGGCATGCGGCGTCTGCTGATGCGCCAGTACGCCGCCACGCTGCTGCAGTTCGCTGCCCTGCTGCTGGCCGTGCTGTGGCCGCAGACCTGACCGGAGGTGCCGATGTTTGCTGAACTGATCGCCCGCGCCTGCAGCGCGGCCATCCATGTAGTGACCGGCGCACGCGCGCTGTGGGTTGGCTGCGCGCCGTCCAGCGAGCACCGCGTGTACTACGGCAACCATGCCAGTCATGGTGATTTCGTGCTGATCTGGTCGTCGATGCCGCCGGCGCTGCGGCGCCAGGTGCGGCCGGTCGCCGCCGCCGAGTACTGGCAGCGCGACGGTCTGCGTCGTTACCTGATCGACGCGGTATTCAATGGCGTGCTGGTGGAGCGCGAGGCCGGCAACCGCCATCAGGATCCGCTGCAGGTGCTGCGTGACGCGGTGGACGAGGGCTGTTCGTTGATCCTGTTTCCGGAAGGCACGCGCAACATCGGTGATGAGCCGCTGCTGCCGTTCAAGAGCGGTATCTACCACCTCGCCCGGCAACGCCCGGAGCTGGAGTTCGTGCCGGTGTGGATCGACAACCTCAAGCGGGTGATGCCGAAAGGGCGTTTCCTGCCGCTGCCGTTGCTGTGCACGGCAACCTTCGGTACGCCGCTGCGGCTGCAGGCCGATGAGGACAAGGCGGCGTTCCTGGCACGCAGCCGGCAGGCGCTGCTGGCCCTGGCCCCGAACGGAGGCCGTGCATGAGCTTCATGATCGATGTGTCCGGTGATCTTGCCGCACGCAGTGTGGGCCAGCAGACAGGGCTGCTGTTCGCGGGCGTAGGCGCGGTGCTGGTGCTGGCCACGCTGGTGTCCGAAACCCTGCGCTGGCGCCAGCGTGGACAGCCCAGCGCGGTGATCGCCAACCTGGTCTCGCGCATCCGCGCGTGGTGGGTGATGGCCATCGTGGTCGGGCTGGCGCTGTTCTTCGGGCGCGCCGGAGTGATCGTGCTGTTCGCCATCATCTCGCTGTTCGCACTGCGCGAATTCATCACCCTGGCGCCAACACGATCAGGTGACTACTACGCGTTGCTGGCCGCGTTCTACATCGTGCTGCCGTGGCAGTACTACCTGGTCTGGATCGACTGGTATGGCATGTACACGCTGTTGATCCCGGTGTACGCGTTCCTGTTCCTGCCGATCCTGGCCACCATCGGTGGTGACACCACCCACTACCTGGAGCGCACGTCGAAGGTGCAGTGGGGCTTGATGATCTGCGTGTTCTGCATCTCGCATGTGCCGCTGCTGCTGAACCTGCGCGTGCCGGGCTACGATCCGGCGCGCAACGTGCTGCTGTTCGCCTTCCTGGTGATCGTGGTGCAGTCGTCGGACGTGCTGCAGTACATCTGGGGCAAGCTGCTGGGCAAGCACCTGATCGCGCCGAAGCTGTCGCCGTCGAAGACGGTGGAAGGCTTCGTCGGCGGCGTGCTCTGTGCCAGCGCGTTGGGCGCCGCGCTCTGGTGGATCACCCCGTTCACGCCGCTGCAGGCGTTCGGCCTGTCGCTGCTGATCAACCTGATGGGGTTCTGGGGCGGCCTGGTGATGTCGGCGATCAAGCGCGACCGCGGCATCAAGGACTGGGGCAACATGATCGAGGGCCATGGCGGCATGCTCGATCGGCTGGATTCAGTGTGCTTCGCCGCGCCGGTGTTCTTCCACGTGGTGCGTTACTACTGGAAGGCGGGTGGTGGTTGACCCTGGTCGATGACGTGGTAGCGCCGGGCCATGCCCGGCGAGCACGAAGTGCGGCAGATCACCATGCCGCCGGGCATGGCCCGGCGCTACCGGATGGGGTGTTCCGCGGTAGACGCATCCGCGCTTACGCGCTGATGCCGTATTCCTTCAGCTTCTTGCGCAGGGTGGCGCGGTGGATGCCCAGCATCGCCGCTGCGCGGCTCTGGTTGCCTTCGCAGTGGTTGAGCACTTCCACGAACAGTGGAATCTCCATCTCGCGCAGTACGATCTCGTAGACATCGTCCGCATCGCAGCCATCGAGGTCGCGCAGGTAACGGCGCACGGACTGGGCCACATGTTCGCGCAGCGGTGGCCGGGCAGCGCCACGACTGTTGTCAGGACGAGAAAGGACAGCGTTCAAGGGGGTTCCCGATCTGGTTGGTCCATGCACGCGGGGCGCCGGACCGGATGAGGTGATGGCGGTCAGTCTAGCGCGAGCGTGCCCGACCTGCCACGGCCGGACGGTCAGGCCCAGGTCAAAGGAACTCGAAGGTGAATGCGACCGTGGATGCGGCAGGCTCCTGCACGCGGAAGGCGATGCGTGCGCTCTGGCCCGGTTCCAGAGGGGCCGCACCCGGGTTTTCGCCGAGGTACTGCGCTGGTGCGAACACGCCGGTGCCGATCACACGACCATCGGCATCGGACAGCGACAGGCGCAGGTCCGGCCATGCCTGCGGCCAGCGCGCGTCGTTGCGGATGCTGGCCTGGATCTGCAGCACGCCGGGCTGGGCCGGCAACGGGCGGATTTCACGGCTGGTCATGGTCAATGCAGTGGGCTCGCGCCAGGCGGGCAGCTCGCAGCGCAGCACGCTGCACAGCGCACCGATCCACGGCCGGGTACCGGCATCGGCGGCCAGCCGTGCACGATCGGCAAGCACGCTCTGCAGCAACAGCAGCAGCGCCAGCGCGGCCACCAGCAGCCAATGCCAGCGAGGGGTGGGCAGCGCCCGCGGGCGCACGCCGAGGAAGCTGGGCGCATCGGCGGCGGTGGCAACGATGCCGGGTTTGGCGGTGAAGTCCGGCTCGATGATTGGATCAGCGGCGGCCGCCGGTTCTGTTTCGGTTGCCGCCACGATGTCCGTTGCCGGGTCGATGTCCTCGATCACCGGCGCTGCATCGGTCGGCACCGGTTCGCGCGGTTCGGTGGCTTCAGGCGTGGCATCGCGTCCCGGCGCGGTGCGCAGGAACGTGGCCAGGGGACGGCGCGGTGGGTTCGGCTCGGACATGCTCAGGGCGCGGGCTCGGATCCAGCGGTCATTCAACCACGATCAGGCGCGGCGTACGCCGGTGATGCGCATCCAGTCGCCATCCTGGGTGGCCTGCAGGTCGTCGAACCACGCCGCATAGCGCTGCAGCAGTTCGTCTTCCTGACCATGCAGGATGCCCGACAGGGCGATGCGACCACCGCTGGCGACACGGGCGGCCAGCAGTTCGGCCAGTGCATCCAGCGCGGAGGCCAGGATGTTGGCGACCACGATCGGGTAGGTGGCGACCGGTTCGTCCTGCGGCAGGTACACCTGCATGCGTGCCTGTTCGCCGTTGCGTTCGGCATTGTCGGCGGTGGCGATCAACGCCTGCGGGTCGTTGTCCACGCCGATGGCCTGGGCGGCACCGAGCTTCAGCGCGGCCAGGGCGAGAATGCCCGAGCCACAGCCGAAGTCGAGCACGCGCTGGCCCTGCAGCTGGCCATCAACGGCCAGCTGGTCCAGCCAGCGCAGGCACAGCGCGGTGGTCGGGTGGGTGCCCGAGCCGAAGGCCAGGCCCGGGTCGAGGCGTACGATGGCGGCGTCGGCGGCCTGCGCGGCTTCCGGCAGCTCGTGGTTCCACGGCACGATCCAGGTACGGCTGCCGAAGTCCATCGGCTGGAACTGGTCCAGCCACGCGCGCTCCCAGTCTTCGTCTTCCACGGCGCGGAAGCTGCCGTTGCTCCAGTCCAGCTCCGGATCGAAGGCTTCCAGCGCGGCAAGCAGCAGCAAGGCATTGCTGTCGGCCGGGAACAGCGCGCTGAGCACCAGGGTGTCCCACAGCGGGGTCTCGCCCACGCCGGGTTCGAGGATGGCCTGTTCGTTGCTGGTGTCGGCTTCGGCATCAAGCAGGGTCACCGCCAGCGCGCCCACATCCTCCAGCGCATTCTCATAGCGGGGCTGGGTGGCTTCGGTGCAACGCAGGGTCAGTTCCAGGAACGGCATGGCGGTGAGGGCAATCGCGGGAAAGGGGGCCATGCTAGACCATCGCGGCGTTTCCGTATGCCTTGAGATGAACGAAGCCGGTTCAGACAGGCCTCACGGGCCTTGCTAAACTCGGCGCTTTCCTGTGCGCCGTACCACCGAACGTTGCCGATGGCTTTCGCCCCGACCCTGAAAACCTGGTTGCTCGTCCTGCCGGCCGTGGCCGTGCTGGGCGTGGCCGGTTATCGGGCCAACGGCCACAGCCGGGCCATGGACGCGCACGTCGACGTGCCGCTGGCCGCCCAGGCCAGCGATGCACAGGGCGCGCTGGCACCGGTGATGCCCGAAGCGCTGGCACGCCGCCTCGCGGCTTTCGAACGTGGCACCGCGCTGCCGTCGGGCCTGCCGCTGGATATCCGCGCCGACATCGAAAGTGCCACCGATCTGTACGCCTACGCGCAGCGCCTGCGCGTGCAGGCCGACCAGGGCAACCACGAGGCGCGCTGGATGCTCAGCCGGGTCTACGACTACTGCGCGCAGTACGCCGTTGACCCGGGCGGCTACCGGCTGGACAACAACGTGCTTTCCGGCCTCGGCCTGAGTGCGGCGCCGGTGATGGTGGAGGCGCGCGAACGGGTGGCGCAGCGTTGCGGTGGCTTCGTGCCCGGCGACAAGCTGGGGCCGGCACTGGTGATCGGCGAGCGTCGTCGTGCGGCCCAGCAGGGCAACCTGGCGGCCGAAGCGGCGTTGTTTGCCGAAGGTGAGCCACTGCAGGACAGCGAGCAGTACCGCCGCGACCTGGTTGAACGCGTGCGTACCTCGCGCGATCCGGAGGCGTACATGGCGATCGCGCCGGGCATGGGATTGCGTGCGGCGGGCGACAAGGCATTGACCGGCATGGTGGCCGGTGAACAGCTGAGTGAACTGGCATGGCGGGTTGCGGCCTGCGAACTCGGTCTTCCCTGTGGAGCCGACAGCGTGCTGGTCAACAGTTTTTGTGCGAATGGAGGGATCTGTTCGCCGGATGGAACGCAGGACTTCCGTGAATTTGTGTATGACGCCGCGGTTTCGCGGCAAGGTGCGGGGAAAATGAAGGAATGGATCAAGCGATTGATTGGCACGAGGGACGGGCGATGAACTACCGTCGATTCCTGCATGGGGCCAAGTTCTGGTTCTGGGTGGTGTTGTTCGTGGCGTACTCGGCCGGTGCGGTAGGCCTGCTGATGATCGACACCTACGAAGACCGCTACCGGCATCTGTCGAAGGTGGAGCTGACCTCGGTGAAGGCACAGGAGGACGTACGCCGTGCCGGCGCCAGCCAGGTTGCCGCCGTGTACCGCGCGCAGAGTGGCGTGCCGTTCTCGTCGTTGCCGGCCGGCAGCACCTTCCAGGTGGTGTGGCCCGATGGGTCCAGCGAGACCATGGTGATCGTCGATCCGACCTCGCCGAACGGCGTGCGTCCTCTGGCGAACTCGCAGATTCCGGCGACCGCGGCCGACGCGCGCTGACGCCACGCCGGTAGCGCCGGGCCATGCCCGGTGGGTGGGCGGTGGCGATGGAAGGCCGCCGGGCAAGGCCCGGCGCTACCGTAAAAACGCAAAAAAGGGCGGGGAAGCCCCCGCCCTTTTCATGTGCAGCGACTGCAGTTGCCGATCAGGTCAACGCGATCGGCTTGCTCTTGCGCTCGGCAAGGCGCTTTTCCAGATAGTGGATGTTCTGCCCACCGGCCTGGAAGCCCTTGTCACGCATGATCCGCTGCTGCAGGGCAATGTTGGTCTTGATGCCATCGACCACCATCTCGCTCAGCGCCACCCGCATGCGGGCGATGGCGGTCTCGCGGTCCGGACCGTGCACGATCAGCTTGCCGATCATCGAGTCGTAGTTCGACGGCACGCGGTAGCCACTGTAGATGTGGGTATCGACGCGCACGCCGGGACCACCCGGTGCGTGGAAGCCGGTGATGGTGCCCGGGCTCGGCACGAAGGTTTCGGCGTCTTCGGCGTTGATGCGGCACTCGATCGCATGGCCGGTCAGCACCACATCGCTCTGCTTGATCGACAGCTTCTGGCCGGCAGCGATCTTCAGCTGTTCGGCGACCAGATCGATACCGGTGACCATCTCGGTGACCGGATGCTCCACCTGGATGCGGGTGTTCATTTCGATGAAGTAGAAGCGGCCGTCTTCGTACAGGAACTCGAAGGTGCCGGCGCCGCGGTAGCCGATGCGGATGCAGGCTTCCACGCACACCTTGCCGATCTGCTCGCGCTGCTCGGCGGTGATGCCCGGTGCCGGTGCTTCCTCGACCACCTTCTGGTGACGACGCTGCATCGAGCAGTCGCGCTCGCCGAGGTGGATGGCGTTGCCCTGGCCGTCGGCCAGCACCTGGATCTCCACGTGGCGCGGGTTCTCCAGGAACTTCTCCATGTAGACCTCGCCATTGCCGAACGCGGCCTTGGCCTCGCTCTTGGTGGTTTCGATGGAGGTCTTCAGGGAAGCTTCGGCGTGCACCACGCGCATGCCGCGGCCACCGCCGCCGCCGGCCGCCTTGATGATGACCGGGTAGCCGATCTCACGGGCGATCTTGGTGTTGGCGACGATGTCGTCGCCCAGCGGGCCGCCAGAACCGGGCACGCACGGCACACCGGCCGACTTCATGGCACGGATCGCTTCGACCTTGTCGCCCATCAGGCGGATGGTGTCTGCCTTCGGGCCGATGAAGATGAAGCCGGACTCTTCCACGCGCTCGGCGAAGTTGGCGTTCTCGGACAGGAAGCCATAACCGGGGTGGATGGCCTGGGCGTCGGTGACCTCGGCCGCGGCGATCAACGCCGGGATGTTGAGGTAGCTTTCCGCCGATGCCGCCGGGCCGATGCAGACCGATTCATCGGCCATGGCCACGTGCTTGAGATTGCGGTCGACCGTGGAGTGCACGGCCACCGTGCGGATGCCCAGGGTGTTGCACGCGCGCAGGATGCGCAGCGCGATTTCCCCTCGGTTGGCGATGACGACTTTGTCGAGCATGGCAGCCGCCCCTTAGCCGATCACGAACAGCGGCTGGTCGAATTCCACCGGCTGGCCGTTCTCGCCGAGGATGGCGACGATGGTGCCCGACGCATCGGCTTCGATCGGGTTGAACATCTTCATCGCTTCGATGATGGCCAGGGTCTCGCCGGCCTTGACCTGCTGGCCGATGCTGACGAACGCCGGCTTGTCCGGTGCGGACGAGGCATAGAAGGTGCCGACCATCGGCGAGCGCAGCACGTGGCCTTCCGGCAGCGCGTTGCCCGGCTTGGCGGTGCCGCCGGTGGAGGCTTCGGTCGGCGACTGCATCGGCATGGCCGGGGTGGCCGGCTGGGCGGCGGCCGGAGCGGCCATCATCATCTGCGGCGGGGCCTGCATCATGCCGTAGCCGGACACCGGAGCGCGCGACAGGCGCACCGACTCTTCGCCTTCCTTGATTTCGATTTCAGCCAGGTTCGACTCTTCCAGCAGGTCGATCAGCTTCTTGATTTTGCGGAGATCCATGGTGGCCTCTTTGCTCTTTGATGTCAGTGTGGTGGGAAGCGCGTTGCGCTCGGGTCAAAGCAGTTCGTAGAAGTCGCGCAGCTGCCGGGTGCGGTCGCGCGCGAGGGTGATCAGGCAGCGCATCTGCGCGCCGTTGCGCGCGGTGCCGTCGGAGTTGAGGGCGTACACCGCTTGGCAGTCGTGGTCGCGCAGCTGCATCCATGCGCGCTGGGCCAGCACCAGTTCCTGTTCGGCGTTGCCGCAGTAGCTGCAGGTGCCGCCGTTGGCCGGCGTGCGCAGCTGCCTGCGTGCCTGGGCGTAGACGGTGTTGAGTTCGACGTCGGCGGCCGCTGCCACGTCCGAGGCGCACAGGTCGCTCTCCATCGTGGTGGTCGGATGCGCGCAGTCGATGCCCTCGTCCTTGCGGTCGAACGCGCTGGCAGCGCCGCACAGGCCGGCCCACAGCACAACGCTGGCGAGGACGCGCGACAGGTTCATGATGCGGCGGCGGCCTGCACGCGCGCCAATGCCGCGTCCATCGCATAGCGGTAGCTGTCGGCACCGAAGCCACACACCACGCCCACCGCCTTGTCGCTGAAATAGCTGTGCTGGCGGAAGGGCTCGCGGGTATGCGGGTTGGACAGGTGGATCTCGATGAACGGCACCGCCACCGCCGCCAGCGCATCGCGCAGGGCAACCGAGGTATGGGTGAAGGCGGCCGGGTTGATCAGGATGAAGGCGGTTCCGTCGGTGCGTGCGGCCTGTACACGATCCACCAGGACGTGCTCGGCGTTGGACTGCAGGCTCTCCAGCGCATGACCTGCGGCAGCGGCCTGGGCGGCCAGCGCCTGGTCGATGTCGGCCAGCGTGGTGTGGCCGTAGACCTCCGGCTCGCGGCTGCCGAGCAGGTTGAGGTTGGGGCCATGCAGGACCAGCAGCTTCGCCATGGGATCCGATTGACGGGAAAGGGCGGCAGTCTGGCGGAAGCTGAGGATGCTGTCCAGTTCGGCGAAATTAGTGGTGTTTAAATCGATCGTTTGAAAAGGCCGTGCGCCGCATGGCTGCTCACTATAGACAGTGGAAACTGCGCGTGCCGGCCATCCTCCCTGCCGGAAGACTGCGGCCGGGCCGCATTACGTTCGACACTGCGGAGGTTGCCAGGGTGTTCCTACACTGGGTCAACCCGCCATGTCGGCGCTCCTGGATGCTCGCGCCGTGCCCACCCCCATGCGATTGCCTGCAGTGCTGCTGTCGCTGCTGCCCTTGAATGCGCTGGCTGCCGAACAATGGATCGTTGCCACCGACCTGTGGGGCAGCAGGAACTACCAGACCCTGCAGGTGGACGTGCAGGACGGGCGTATCGCCGGCCGTCTGGACGCCGACCCGGTCACCGGCACCCTGGGTGCCGGGCAGATGGTATTCACCGCAACCGACAGCCAGGGCCAGCGCTACCAGTTCGACGGGCGCATTGACGGGGCGCGGATGCAGGGACAGAGCGATCAGCCGGACACCAACAACCGCGAGGCGCGTGCCGTCCACGCCTTCAGCGCCTGGAAAGTACCTGCGCGGGTTTCGACCGCACCTCAGCGCCATGTGTTCACGCCGACCGACTACTCCAATACGTTCAGCGCCGACCGGGCGCCGGTGCTGGTGATCTGGCCGGGGGACTCGGTGCAGACCCGTACGCTGGACTCCGGCGGCGTCGACGAAAAGGGCGTCACCCGCGCGCTGTTCGGCAATCCACAGGTCGGGCCGTTTTTCGTGGTCGGTGCCGAACCCGGCGACACGCTGGCGATCACGCTTACCTCGTTGAAACTCAACCGTGACTATGCCGACAGCCTGGATGGCCTGGTGGGACGCTTGAAGACGCCGCGGGTGGCTGCCGAAGCCACCGGGCTGGGCAAGCCGGTGCGCTGGCAGCTGGACCGCAGCAGGGGCGTCGCCCGTCCGCAGGGCGCAGGTGGTGGCCTGCGGCATTTCGAAGTGCCGGTGAAGCCGATGCTCGGCGGCCTGGCGCTGGCGCCGGGCTTCGGCTACCCGCCGTTTTCCACCGGCGATACCAGTGACTTCGGCGGCAACATGGACTTCAACGCCGTGGTCGAAGGCAATACGGTCTACCTGCCCGTGCAGCAGCCTGGTGCCCTGATGTACCTGGGTGATGGGCATGCGCTCCAGGGCGATGGCGAAACCACGCAGTGGGCGCTGGAGACATCACTGGATGTGGTGGTGAAAGTGGAGCTGCTGAAGCAGCATGCGATCGCAACGCCGCGGGTGGAATCGGCAACGCAGATCATGACCCTGGGCCAGGGTGGCTCCAGCGATGATGCGCTGCGCACCGCCACCTCGGGCATGCTGCAGTGGCTGCGCCAGGCCTATGGGTTGACACTGTCCGAGGCGACCCAGGTGCTGGGCGTGGCGGTGCAGTACCAGGTGGCCAACCTGGCCGGGCGCAGTGTGGGCGTGGCGGCGAAGCTGGACAAGGCACTGTTGCAAGGGCTGCAGTTGCAGACGACAACGCAGCCGGGCCGCGCCGCCGTGAAGCCCGCTGCCAGATGACCACTGCGCGGGCAGCAACCGGGGAAAACGTATCCACCAGGAGTCCGTGATGAGTGCCGACGCCATCCGAAACCGCCGCGCTGCCTTCAGGGCGCTTCATGCATCCGGTTGCTTCCTGCTGCCCAATCCATGGGACGTGGGCAGTGCGGTGGCGCTGGCGCGGCTGGGTGCCCAGGCACTGGCCACCACCAGTTCCGGCCATGCCTGGGCCCACGGGCAGCCTGACGGGGCGATGGGTCGCAGCGAGATCCTCGCTCATCTGCAGGCGATGGTGGCGGCGACCGATCTACCGGTGAACGCCGACTTCGAAGATGGTTTTGGCCGCAGCCCGGAGGCGGTGCACGAGAGCGTGTCGATGGCGATCGCTACCGGTGTGGCTGGCCTGTCGATCGAGGATTCCAGCGGCGATGCGGACCATCCGCTGCGCAGCGTCGAAGACAGCGTGGCCCGGCTGCAGGCCGCGCGCCGTGCCATTGATGAAAGCGGGCACGACGTGATGCTGGTGGGGCGCGCGGAGAACTTCTTCGTCGGGCGACCCGATCTGGACGATACATTGGCTCGCATCCGCGCCTATGCGCAGGCGGGTGCCGACTGTCTGTATGCGCCCGGCATCCGGACCGCAGAGCAGATCCGCGCCGTGGTGGAGGCTGCTGCTGGCAAACCGGTCAACCTGCTGATCGGTGCGCCCGGCGTGATGACGCTGCAGCAGGCCGCCAGTCTGGGCGTGCGCCGGGTCAGTGTCGGCGGTGCGCTGGCCCGCAGCGCGTGGTCCGGCTTTCTCGACGCCTCCCGGCAGATGCTTGCCAGTGGATCATTCGATGCGCTGCCGGCCACCCCGTCCGGTGCCGAGCTCAACGGGTTGTTCAAGCCGTAGGTGCGTGCAGGCTAGTGCGGCGGCGTCGGCGGGGCGGCCGTCCTGCCGAGCGCTTCGCGCACCGCGCGCTGCAGGCCCTGCACATGGAACGGTTTGGCCAGGAAGGGCGCGCGCCGATGCCGGACCGGCACCAGCTGGTCGTATACCGCTGAAGCGAAAAGATAGGGGATGCCCAGTTCGAGCAGCCGATCGGCCACAGGGAATACCACGCCATCACGAAGTTCCACGTCCAGCACGGCGCCATCGAAGTGGCCACTGTCGAGCATGCCCAATGCCTCGAAGACGCTGTTGGCGTGGGCGATTTCGTTGCCTTCGTCGGTCAGGGCCTGTTCCATCAGATCAGCCAGATCGAGCTGGTCTTCCACAAGGAGCAGGCGGGGTAGCGGTGCGGGTCGTTCGTTGTTGCTCTGCATGGTGTGTTGTCGTGCGAATGCTGCGTTGGTCCGGCAAGCATCCGCTTACCGGCATCAAGGCCGTGGCAGCCCGGTGTGGCTGTGATGTGCACAACAGCGACCGCAGCGCGCAACAGCATTCCACCGGTGGTGCTGGTGCTGGCTGCAATCGTAGTTACCATTGGTAACTAGTGAACAGCAGAGCCCCATCATGCATACCCATATTGTCGTGGCACATCCTGACCCGGCCTCGCTCACCCACGCGGTCGCCGCGCGGATCGGTGAGGCCATCGTCAACGCCGATGCCGGCAATACGGTCACCTCGGTGGATCTGATGGCCGAAGGCTTCGATCCACGTTTCAACATCCAGGACCACGCGTTCTTCCGCAGGACCACGACGCTGCCGGCCGATGTCGCCGCCGAGCACGCCCGGCTGGATGCGGCCGATGCGCTGGTGCTGGTCTACCCGATCTACTGGTGGTCGTTCCCGGCGCTGCTGAAGGGATGGATCGACCGCGTCTTCACCCAGGGCTGGGCCTATGACGAAGGTGCCGACGGCAAGGTGGAAAAAAAGCTGCAGCGGCTGCAGGTGCATCTGGTCGGGCTGGGCGGCGCGGGCCAGCAGATGATCGACCGGCGTGGCTATGGCGCGGCGATGAAGACCCAGATCGACCAGGGTATCTTCGACTACTGCGGGGCGCCGGTGCTGTCCTCCACGCTGCTGCTGGACGCCGACAGCGGCATGGCCGAAGCGCATCTGCAGACGGCAGTGGACATCGGACGTAAGATCGGAACCCCCGCGCCCTGACGATCTCCCTTGCCTTCCAGACCTGCCGCGCCCGAGCCCCGTCGCCGCCTGACCCGTGAACAGCGCGCCCGGCAGCTGCTGGACGTGGCGTGGGCGCTGGTTGGCGAAGAGGGCACCGATGCGCTGACCCTGGCCCGCCTGGCCGAGGCGGCCGGTGTGACCAAGCCGCTGGCCTACGACCACTTCGAAACACGCAACGGCCTGCTGGCCGCGCTGTATGCCGATTATGACCACAAGCAGACCGTGGTCTTCGATGAGCGCATCGGCAGTGCGAAGGCCCGGTTGAAGGATCGCGCGCATGCCATCGCCTCGGGCTACATCGATTGTGTGCTGTCGCAGGGCAGCGAGATCCAGGACATTCTCGCCGCGTTGGCCGGGTCACCGGAACTGCGTGCGGTACGCCGTTGCTATCAGCAGGATTTCATTGACAAGTGCGCGCAGTGGCTGGGCCCGTTCGCAGTAGGCGAGGCCGTGCCGGCTACCGGGCTGTGGGCCATTCTCGGTGCCGCCGAAACCCTGTCTGAAGCGGTTGCGGCCGGTGCGGTGGAACACACGGCCGCCGAGGCCGAGCTGGAGCGCGTGATCGTCGCCATCGTCAAGCGTGGCAGCTGAATCGTGTGGGCGAAGCGGCCTAGCGTTGCTCGACGCTGACTGATGGCAGTGGCACGTCACGCGGCAGGTCCGGCAACAGCTGTCGCAGCAGCTCCGGCATTGCCTGCATGGCGGCACCATCGATGTAGCGCCACTGCGTACCACCGACCTGCCGGATGGCGACCATGAAGGTGAGGCTTTTCACTGTCTGTGCGTCGGTGGTGAATACCGTGGTCCGCGGCACGAAGCAGACTTCTTCGTCGCCGGCAGCGTAGGTGCGGGTCGGTTCGCCGACCTCATCGCTGATGACCTTCAGGCCCATGTCGCCGAGTGCCTTCATCGCATCGCGCGCGGCTTTCGCATACGCCGCGTCGCCGCCGGCAAAACGCTTCACGCTCGGATGCGTGCGCTCGATCATGGCATCGGTATCGCCACGCGCGAAGGTGGAGAGCAGAGAACGCACATCCTGCTGCAGCGCGTCGGTCTCGGCAGGGCTGAGTTCGCCGGCATGGGTGATTGCAGCGGCGAACATGCAGGACAGCGCAAGCATCCAGCACAACAGGCGTCGATCCATCGGTGGGGGTACTCCTTCGGGCGCTGGACTATAGAGCGCATTGCCCGTGGTGTCTGCCCTGCCTGCCGGTCACGCGGGTTGGACGCCGGCCATTCCGGCGCTTCCGGCGCTGGCGAAGCCTGCATCAAGCTGCGCACGCACCTGCTCATCGCGCGACGCACGGGAATCAGCACCCAGCACCACGGTGATCAGGCGCAGTGGCAGCGCGTGCCCAGCGCACCTGCGACGGGCGGTGGCTGCCAGGCAGAAGCCTGCAGCCTGTGTGTAACCGGTCTTCAAACCATCCACGCCGTCTTCGCCCAGCAGCGCGTTCTGGTTGGCCTTGTGCAGGGTGTGGTGCACGAAGCTGCGCTGTGCGGTGATCGCCAGCAGATCGGGGTGGCGGCCAAGCACCTGCGCGGCCAATATCGCCATGTCGCGTGCGGTCGACAGATGCCCCGGGGTAGTGATGCCGGACACGGAAATGAAGTGCGTATCGTGCAGGCCCAGCGCTCGCGCGTGGTCGTTCATGTGCTGCGCGAACGCCGCCTGTGATCCGGCCAGGTGACGGGCCAGGGCGAGCGCGGCATCGTTGCCGGAGACTACCATCAGGCCCTCCAGCAGTCTGCCGAGGACGATGCTTTCGCCGGGCACCAGGCCCATCCGTGTTTCATCGTCGGCCACCTCGTACACGTCGCGCGGGTCGATGGTGATCATGTCCGACCACGAACCGCCCGACTGCGCGAGCAGGTCGTAGGCGGTGTAGGCGGTCATCAGCTTGGTCAGCGAGGCCGGTGGTCGTCGCAGATCCGCGTGCTGCTGCTGCAGGATGTCGAGCGAGACGGCATCGATCGTGATCGATGACACGGGCGGGCGAGGGGCGTGCAATGAAGACATGGTCGCGCAAGCGTAGCCGGAAGTACGCATGCCGTGGGCATTGCCTGCACATCCTGCGAATACCCGCCACGCGATCCTGTGGAAATGGATTCCGACATCCGCATCGATGGCCGCGTGTTCGCCTATGTCTTTCCCTGTGCCTGGGAGGACTACGCGAAGATCGGCTTCTCGCGCGATCCGCTGGGCCGGATCAGTGCGCTGCATCGGCGCTGGTTCGAGTTCTTCGATCTGGAAGCAGGCGCGCTGGTCGAGGCGGAATCAGAGCGGGATGCGCGTGACCTGGAACTGCAGTTGCGCCGGCCCTTCAAGCTGCATCGTGCGCCGGCACCGATGACGGTGCAGGACAAGGCCGGTGGGCACACCGAGTGGGTGCGTGGGGCCAACGCTGCATTGGCCGAGGCTGTGCAAGCGCTGGCGCAGCAGGGCTATCACACCTATCCGCTGCGGCTGTGGCTGCGGGCTGCGATGGTCCAGCGCCTGGACCGGCTGCATGACTGGGCCGCAGTGCACGTGCCGGAAGAGGAAAGCCTGCGTTCGCCCGTCGGCGTGGCCGCACTGCGCGACGCCATCGATGCGTATCGCGCGCTCGCTATCGATCCGCAGCCGTGGTTGCCCGAGCACCTGCAGCGCGGGTGGTGACACTGCCCCGGGCGGCCGGGGTGTTGCCCGGACGGGGTGCCCGGTGTGCATCGGGCGCTGCGGGAACGGGGCTGGCGAGGCGCTGGGCCAGGGCAACGTTGGTCACATGACCCTGCAGGAACAACAGACCGCTGAAGATGTTCATGATCGTGCCTCCACTTGAGTGGAATGCACGATACGGGCAGCATGGCGGTGCAAAAAGCGACATTTCCGCAAGGTCGACTTGAGAGGAATTCAAGGCTTATGTCCCGCCCACCGCTGCATGCCCTGCAGGGCTTCGTCGCTGCCGCACGCCTGGGCAACCTGTCCCGCGCCGCCGCGTCGATGAACCTGACGGTCAGTGCGCTCAGCCATCAGATGCGCCAGCTCGAGGAACGCCTGGGCCAGCCGCTGCTGATACGGCAGGCACGCGGTGTGGCCTTGACCCTGGAAGGGCAGCGCCTGCTGGATCAGGTGGGCCCTCATCTGGATGCGATCAACGAAGCCTTCCAGCCCTACGCCGCGCGACCGGAGCATGTGCTCACCCTCAGCGCCGTGCCGTCGATGGCCAGCGCCTGGCTGGTGCCACGCCTGGGCAACTTCGTGGCGGCGCATCCGCAGATCGAAATCAATCTGCAGTCGAGCGAGCGACTGATCGACTTCGACCGGCAGCTGCAGTTCGATGCAGCGCTGCGGCTGGGCAGCGGACAATGGCCGGGGCTGGTGGTGGAACCGTTGTTCGACGAATGGCTGCTGCCCATGGCCAGCCCGGCACTGATCGAGCGCATGGGCGGCATCGGCCACCTGCCGTTGGCACAGTGGCCGCTGCTGGGAGACCCCGACGGCGCGTGGGGCGCATGGTTCGCGCTGACCGGGCAGCGCCCGCCGGCGCGGTACGTGGCGGTGCTGGATGATTCCGAAGCCCACCATCGCGCCGCACTGGACGGCGTCGGTGTTGCCCTGGGACGGGTGACGCGGGCGCGGCTGCTGCTGGATTCCGGCCAGTTGGTTGCGTTGTCGGACCGGCGCCTGAAAACCGCATGGCCGCATTGGCTGGTGTATCCGCAGCGCTCGGTGCGGCACCGTGGTTTCCTCGCCTTCCGCGAATGGTTGCACGCCCAGGCGGCCGAGCATGTGCGGCACATGCAGGCCGCAGACGCGGGGTAGCGCCACGCGGGCAGGCGCGACGCCATGGAGTGCGCGTCACCGCAACAGCGTGACTGCCTGCCCGGCACGCGCGAAGGCCTCGCCCAGCAGCGGCCCGGCCTTGATCGCCTGCACTTCCGCGAACAGTGCCTGCAACGCCGCTACGGGTCGAGAGATGGGCGCGGCAACCGCCTGCTGGATGACGGTGAAGCGATCGGCCAGCACGCGATGGCCGGGATGTGCCTGCGCCCAGGCCAGCAGGGGCTAGCGTACGCCGGCCGCTGCATCCAGCCGCTGCTGGTCGAACAGGGTGATGGCCGCGGCCGAGGTGTCGGCACGTTCAATCGTCGCGTGCCGCAGCTCACGGCTGAGGAACAGATCGTAGGCGGCGCCGCGTCCCACCGCGATACGCAGCCCGTTGCGATCAAGGTCTGCAACCCGTTGCGCTGGACTGTCATCGCGCACCAGATAGGTGCCTTCGATCTCCACATACGGCGCGCTGAAGGCAATGCGGTCGGCACGTGCCGGGTCCACCGCCAGGAAGGCCAGATCCCATGCATCGTCGCTCGCCGCTGCAACCACCGATGCGGCCGCGTCGTGGCAACTGAAGCATGCCTGCACACCCAGCCGCTGTGCCAGCGCAGTGGCCAGTTCCACCGACGGCCCACGCGGTGAATTGGCGTCGCCCTGGGCCAGCACCGGGTTGCCCAGGTTGATGGCAACGCGCAGGTGGCCCAACGGGGCCAGGGCATGACGGTGATCGGCCAGGGACATGGGCGCTTCCAGTACGGTGGCAGGCTGTCCAGCATGCCAGTCGGGGCCGTATCGTGCAGTGCACAGGGCTGCGATGCTGCCTTTCATCCATCTGCACGCCGAGCACGATCACCATGAATCCCATCCTGCATGTTGAAGTTCCGGTCGCCGATCTCGAACGCGCCGTGATGTTCTACGAGCACTGGCTGCAGGTACGCATCGAAGCGCCGATCGACCTGCATGACTGCCGGATGGCCTACCTGTCGTTCAACGACGACGCCGCAGGTGCCAGCATGGCGCTGGTGCACGGCGCCGACTACGTGCCGTCGGAGCACGGCCCGCGCATCTACCTGGGCGTGGACGATGTGGACCGGAGCCTGCAGCGTGCCCTGCAGGCCGGCGCGGTGCTGTGCTTTGGCCCGGCCGTCGCCGGTGGCTGGCGGGTGGCCGAGATCCGCGACAGCGAGGGCAACCGGATTGCCTTGCAGGCACCCGTCAACCCATAGCAGCAAGGACGGCAGCCGAACATGGCGCCGCGCTACACGGACGTGGCCCGTGATCGCTGCAGCCAGTCGGCGATGGCCGGATCCAACCGCGGATCGTCGGGGAGGCGCATGCCGAAGCCCTGCTGCAGCACCCCGCGCACGTCCTGCACATCCCGCAGCGGGCGCTTGGCCGGCGCCTGGCCCGGGCGGTATTCGGTGTAGTTGCCGCTGCCGATGGTGCGTCGCCAATCCGGCCCGGTCAGTGATGCACGCAGCTGGCCGGGAAAGCTCGACTGCAGATGCGTGCACACGTACCAGTTGCCTACCTCGTTGTCGATCGGCGCCGGTGGCTGCAGGTCGAAGCGGTACAGCGCCCGCCAGTCATCCCCCGCCTCGGCGGCGAGCATGAAGTCGCCATCATCCAGCGTCCGCACGCGGTAACGCTCGTGCGGTGTGTCCTGCACTGCGGTCTCGTGCAGGCGCAGCGGTACGGTCGGGGTCAGGCTGCCGAAGCCGGTATCGACCAGCCAATCCTCTTCCTGCAGACGCACCCGCAGGAGCAGATGCGTACGCGCAGTCAGCTCGCCCTCGGTGGCCGACAGCAGCACGCGTGCACTCAGTGGCTGCGCATCGAAGCCCAAGACCTGCAGCAGCGCCAGGAACGCGCCATTGAGTTCGAAACAGTAACCGCCGCGCTGCGCGTGCAGCAGCTTGTGCTGGACGCTGTCCAGGTCGATTGCCACCGCGTCGCGCAGCAGGCTGGTCAGGGTCTCGAACGGCAGCAGGGCGTTGTGGCGCTGCTGCAGCAGGGTCAGCCCGGCCAGGGTGAGCGGGGGCGGGGCATCCAGCTGCAGGCGCTGCAGGTAGCGGGGGACGTCGATGGGCATGGCAGGCATCACGGGCGGGGGCCTCCACTGTGATACCGCAACCGGGGTTGAGGTCAAGCGCATCCCGCCGGTGTCATCCCCCGGTCGCCTACGGCCGGTACAACAGCGACAACTGCCCGCCACTCGTGGCTGGAATCAATCCGGGGCTAAAGTTCTGCTGTAACCGGTCGATACAGGTGCGTCCTTCCGCCTGGAGTCTGTCATGTCGGCCGTCGTTCCCCACCTTCGGTCCCTGCGTAGCCGCGTTGCCGGGTTGCGTTCCCGTTTCCCTGGCCTGCTGCGCTGGTTGCAGCCCCATCGGCTGAGCGTCGCCGACAAGCTCAAGGCGACCCTGCTGGTCTGCAGCCTGGGCCTGGTGGCCATCGCCGCCGTCCATGCCTGGACCAGCCATTCGAGCAGGCAGGCGGTGCGCGATCAGGCCAGCTACCAGCACGGCAGTGACCGCGTCGCTTCGCTGGCAGCGCGGGTGGCCGAGGCCCGGCGCCTGCAGACCCAGTATGCGCGAAGTTTCGACGATGCCGACCGCAGCCAGTTGCTGGCCACGCAACGGATGTTGAAGCAGGATCTGCAGGCGTTGCGTGCAATGCCGATGGATGCGGGTCGGCGCAAGGTCCTGCAGGCGATGACTGAAGCCGTCGACGCATTCTCACAGGGCATCGCCGCGTTGTTCGAGCGGGTGGATGAGATGGGGCGCGGCGACGCAGGCCTGGCCGCGCAGCTGCAGCAGTCCGCCGACGCACTGCAGACACAGGTGGACGCGCTGGAGCGACCTGCGCTTTCCCTGCATGTGCAGCGGATGCGGCGCCAGGAAGCGCTGCTGCTGCTCGATGGCGATTCCACCCACGCCGATCGTGCCAGCGAAGAAAAACTGCCCTTCGATCTGGCATTGGCGGACCTGCCAGCCGAGGTGCAGGAGCACGTGCGCACGGGCATGGAGGCCTACCAGGCCGCGCTGCTGGGCTATACCGCCGCGCGTGTCGGCCTGGACGTGGAAGCACAGTCGCTGCTCGAGACGGCGGCAGCCGTGGGCCCGGCACTGGCCGCATTCCAGCAGGCACAGACTGCGGGACTGGCCCAGGCGCAGCTTCGTCAGCAGTCGGGCGCACGGATGGCCAGCGTGCTGTTCGTGACCACTCTGCTGCTGGTGGCCGGTGTACTGATCACCAGCCTGGTGCTGGTCGTCCGCGCGGTGCGTCGACCGATCCAGGACACCCTGCGTTTCGCTGGCGATATCGCCGATGATCGGCTCGACACCACGCTGCGCGTGCATAACGCCAACGATGAGATCGGCCAGCTTGCGCAGTGCCTGGTCGACATGCAGCAACGCCTGCGTGCGCGGATCGAAACCGAGCGCGCGGTTGCGCGCGGCAACACGCGCGTGCGGCAGGCGCTGGACAGCGCGCAGACCGGCTTGATGGTGGTCGACGCGGAAGGGCAGGTGGCCTACGCCAATCCAGCGCTGCTGCAGCTGCTGGATCTTCCTGCAGAGACGTTGCTTGGCAGCGACGCGGTCCGCCTGCACCCGGTACTGGCGGGGCTGATTGGTGTCCGTCAGCGCGAAGAGCGCGAGATCGGCCACGCCGGCACCCGCTACCAGCTGATCGCCAACGCCATCGTCGAGGACGACCACTTCCTCGGCGTGGCAGTGGAATGGCGCAGCCGCGCGCTGGAGACACTGCTGGAAACCGAAGTGGCGGCACTGGTCGACGCGGCGGCGCATGGCGAGCTGCAGGGGCGCATCGTACTGGAGGGCAAGCAGGGCTTCGTGCGCACGCTGTCGACCAGCATCAATCGCCTGCTGTCCACCTTCGAGACCAACCTCGGCGATCTGCAGGCACTGCTGGCCGCACTGGCACGCGGCGACCTGAGCGTGCGCCTGGAGGGCGACCTGCAGGGCGTGTTCGCCCGCATGCGTGACGATGCCAACGCCACCGTCGCGCAGCTGGGCCACATCGTCACCCGCATCCAGCAGGCCACCGTCCGCCTAGATGTGGGGGTGGGTGAAATCGTTGCCGGCCATCACGATCTTTCCCAGCGCACGGAACAGCAGGCCGCCAACCTGGAAGAAACCGCTGCGTCGATGCATGAACTGACCGATACCGTCGGCCGCAACGCCGATGCGACGGAGCGCGCCGATGGACTGGTACGTGAGGCCGCCCGGGTTGCCGAGCGCGGCGGCACTGCGGTCGGCCAGGTGGTGGCCACCATGCAGGGCATCAGCAACGCATCGCGGCGCATCGGCGACATCATCCAGCTGATCGATGGCATCGCTTTCCAGACCAATATCCTTGCCCTCAACGCGGCAGTGGAGGCCGCGCGTGCAGGCGAGCAGGGCCGAAGCTTCGCGGTGGTGGCGGCCGAAGTGCGCTTGCTGGCCCAGCGCAGTGCCGATGCGGCCAAGCAGATCAAGGGGCTGATCGAGGATTCGGTGACGCGGGTCGACCAGGGCAGTACGCAGGCCGAGCAGGCGGGTACGACGATGGACGAGATCGTCAGCAGCGTGCAGCAGTTGGCCGGCCTGCTGGCCGGTATCCGCAGTGCCTCGCACGACCAGCATGCGGGCATTGCCCAGGTAAACCAGACCGTCGTACAGATGGAGGCCAGCACGCAGCGCAATGCGAGCCTGGTGGAAGAGGCCGGCGCGTCGACTGCGCAGATGCAGACCCAGGTGCGTGCGCTGGCCGAAGCGGTGGCCGCGTTCCGGCTGCAGCCCGAGCGCCGGTCACGGGCGGCGGCGTGATGGCCTGATCGCCTTCGCCAGGCATGGCCCGGCGCTACCGTTGAATCCCATGACGGGTAGCGCCGGGCCATGCCCGGCGAACGGATTCAATACACGTCGCGCCGGTAGCGCCCGTTCTCCAGCAGCAGTTCCACCCTTTCATCGCCCAGTGCCTCGCGCAGCACCTGGTCCACGCCTTCGGCCATGCCGTGCAGCGATCCACACACATGGATCACTGCACCCCGTGCCAACCACGCCTGCAGTTCATCTGTCGCAGCGCGCAATCGATGCTGTACGTAGCTGCCATCGTCCACATCACGCGAATAGGCCTGATCCAAGCGCAGCAGATGCCCGTCAGCCTGCCACTGGATGATCTCGTCGGCGAACAGGAAATCGTGCGCGCGCTGACGCTCGCCGAACAGCAGCCAGTGACCGTGCTCGCCCTGGTGCGCGGCTTCGCGCAGCAGGCTGCGCAGGCCGGCGATGCCCGTGCCGTTGCCGATCAGCAGCATCGGGGCGCCCGGCTGCCGATGGAAGCCCGGGTTGCGATGCACGCGGGCCGCTATCGCACCGTCCAGCGGCGCATGCAGGGCCAGCCAGCCCGAGCCCAGTCCTGCGCGGCCTGCTGCGTCGTGGACCAACCGCACCACCAGCTCCACTTCGCCATCGGCTGCGCATGAGGCGATCGAGTACTCACGCCCAGGCAGTGACGGCAGGCCCGACAACCACAGGCCCGCATCCTGCACCTGCAACGCACGGCCGGGTTCGGGCAGCACGCGTTCGCTGGCCAGTTCCAGCAGGGTCTTCGCAGCGCCATCGATCAGCTGTGGCTGCTGGGGATCCAGGCCATGCGCGCGCAGTACCGCGCTGGCATGCATCGCGCCGTGGCGGGGCGCGATGTGCAGGATGTCGCCGGCCTGCCAATCGACATCGGCCGGCGGTGCCAGGCGGATCTTCCAGATCTGGCCGCCGACGCTGCCAGCGTTGAGCAGGGTGCGGCCGAGCAGGCGCCAGCCGTGCATCACTGTGGCGGCCGGCAACACGCTGTCGTCGGTGTCGATGCCAGTCAGTGCGGTCAGCTGCAGCTGCCACTGGCGCAGCGCCCCCACCGAAGCAGCATCGACGTCGATGCGGGCGAACAAGGGTTGCGCGCCCGAGCGCGTCAACCAGTCGTCGATCTGCACGCCGAACCCGCAAAACTGCGCGTACTGGTGATCACCCAGCGCGAGCATGCCGTAACGCAGCCCGGAAAGGTCCGGAAGCTGTGCCAGCAACTGGCGCGCGCTGCGCCGTGCGTTGTCCGGTGGTTCGCCATCACCGAAGGTGCTGAGCACGAACAGCGCTTGCGTGGAGGCCTGCAGCTGCGTGGCAGCTACGCGCGCAAGCGGCAGTACCTGCACTCCGTGGCCGGCGGCCTGCAGCTGTGCCGCCGCACGCCAGGCCAACTGTTCGGCCAGGCCGCTCTGGCTGGCATGCACCACCAGCCACGGCGTGCCCGCAGCATGGGGCGCTGCTGCCGGAAGGGTCTGCCGCAGCGCACGGGCGGCGCGCTGGCTGCGGCGGCGGTCCAGGTACAACAGCCAGCCGGTAACGAAGAACAAGCACATGCCCAGGCTGCTGAGCATCACCACGATGCGCCCGGGCATGCCGAAGAAGCTGCCCGAGTGCAGGGCGAACATGCTGGTGGTGAGCTGGCCGCCGGCACCCTGGCGCGCATAGGGGCGCGCGTCGAGGACCACGCCGGTGGCCGGGTCGAGCTGCAGCAGGTCATGCGCGCGGTCGTGATGGCCGCCCCGTTGTGCGGGATCTGCCGACATCACCCGAACGTTGAGCGCTTGACCGGGCTTCTCCGGCAGGCGCAGGTCGATGAAGCCCTGGCGCACGCCGGGCAGTGCATACAGCGTGGCCTCGACCTTGTGCAGATCCAGAGGCAGATCCGTGGCGACCTTGTGCTTGGCGGGGGGCGCGACACCCAGCAGTTGGGTCAGCCCGTTGCGATACCAGTCGAACGACCACCACAACCCGGTCAGTGCGCTCATCAGGTAGATCAGCAGCACCCAGGTGCCGATCACCGAATGCAGGCTCCACAGGAAGCCTCGGCCCTTGCGCGCCCATTCCACCGCCAGCCAGCTGCGCCAGTGCCACCAGCGGCGTGGCCAGCGCAGGTACAGCCCGGACAGGGTGAAGAACAACAGCGCGATCGCACAGCTGCCGGTGATCCACGAGCCGCGTTCACCGGCGACCATGTGGCGGTGCAGGTCCTCGACGAAATCGAAGAAGGCCTGTCCACGCAGCGCGCTGAAGCGCTCGCCGCTGTAGGGATCGAAATAGACCCAGTGGTCCTTGCCGCCGGCAAAGCGTGCCACCGATGGCCGCTGGCCGCTGGCATCCACCCGCAGGCGCTGCAGCGGCCGCTCGCTGCCTGCCTGCAGCAACGGCACCAGCTCGCTCAGGGCGAGCGGCTGCTGGTTGTCGGCATGGTGCTCGGCGATCTCGGCGAAGCCGGGATTGGCCGCGCGCAGCAGTTCATCCTCGAACGACAGGACTGCACCGCTCAGGCCCATCACGGCCAGGATGGCACCCGCGCTGATGCCCAGCAGCCAGTGCAGTTGGAAGAGGACGTTCTTGAACATCGGGATCGAGGGCCGTCGAGGCTGCCGCCCGCATCCTGCGCAACAGCAAATGAGAATTAATCTCGTAATTCTCCGGGGCGCGGGCCGCTGCGGTCAAGGAGGGTTTGCCGGCAGGGCTGCGCCCTGCACCTGCTGTAGTGCCGGCCGCTGGCCGGCAACCTCAACAGCAACCTCAACAGCAACAGCAACAGCCGAAGCTGGTTTCCTGAGGGTAGGCGGGGTGGGTCCGGTTGCGGGGGACGCCGTAAACCCATCCATGGGGGCTTGGCCGCGGCATGGATGCCGCGGCCAAGCCTACAAGGACGTACTTGCGGCGTCCCCGCAGTCCGACACCGCCCCGCCATCCCACGGAAGCCCGCTGTAGCTGTAGCGGTTGCTGTTGCTGTTGCTTGAAAGCATCTGCAGGTGCAGGGCGCAGCCCTGCCGACCTACTTCGCCCAGCCTTCGATTTCGCCGTGCGCGAACGGTCCGAGCTTGGCCTTCACCATCCGTCCCTGTGCGTCGAACAACACGCTGTAGGGCAGCAGACCCTGCGCGTTGCCCAACTGCACGCTGGCATCGCGTGGGCCGGGGGTATCGAGCACGATGGGATAGTCCACCGGCACTCGCTGCAGGAAATCACGCACGCCGTCCGGCGTATCCAGTGCCAGGCCCAACACCTGCACGCCGTGTGCGCCCTGGCCCTCGGCAAAGCGGGCCAGTTCGGGCATCTCTTCCACGCAGGGGCCGCACCAGCTGGCCCACACATTGACCAGCAATGGCCGGTCCTTGAAGCGTTCGCGGATATCCAGCGCGTGACCTTCAGCGTTGGCAAGCACCAGCGCCGGCAGCGGATCACCGGGCCGCAGCATCGGCAGCGCCGGCGGCGATACCGCAACAGGCGCTGCAGTTTCCGTCGCCGGCTCCGGCGCCAGCCGGTTGCCGGCCCATAGGCCAAGACCGGCAGCCAGCACTGCTGTCCACAGCAGCGCTGGCCGTTGCCACTTCATCGCGCGGTGCGCAGTAGTGCTTCTTCCACCAGCGCCTGCGTCAGCAGGGTCGGCAGCACCGTCGGCGGGGCGCCGGGGCCGTACACCACGTACAGCGGCACGCCCACGGCCTTGTGCTCATCCAGGAACGCGGTGATCTGCGGGTCGACATTGGTGTAGTCGCCACGCATGTACACCGCGTTGGTGCGCTTGAGCAGTTCCTTGAACTCCGGGCGCGACAGCACCGCGCGCTCGTTGGCCTTGCAGCTCACGCACCAGTCGGCGGTCATGTTGACGAACACCACGCGGTTGTCGGCGCGCAGGCGGTCCAGCATCTGCGGCGAATAATCCACCACGTTCTCGCTGCTCGCCTGCGCGGCACGTGACGGCGGTGCCAGCTGGGTCACACCCCACACCGGCACCAGCGCGGCGATCACCAGCAGCACGCCCAGCAGCCCGGCCGCGCGCTGGCTGCGCCAGCGGCTGCGTTCGAACAACCACAGGCCACCGGTAAGCAGCAGCAGGCCACCCAGTGCCAGCGCCATGCCATCCACGCCGCGCTGCTTGCCCAGCACCCACAGCAGCCACAACGCGGCGGCGTACATGGGGAAGGCCAGCACGTGCTTGAGGGTTTCCATCCACTGGCCCGGCTTGGGCAGGCGGCGGGCCAGCGCCGGCACGAAGCCGATCAGCAGGAACGGCAGGGCCAGGCCCAGGCCGAGGAACAGGAACACCAGCATCGCCGCTACCGGCGGTGCAACGAAGGCATAGGCCACCGCCGGGCCGAAGAACGGCCCCACGCAGGCACTGCCGACCACGCAGGCCAGCACGCCGGTGAAGAAGTCGCCGGCCGGGCCACTGCGTCGCGCCAGCGACTGGCCGAAGTTGCCGATGCCGCCGCCCATGGTGAACACGCCGGACAGGCTCAGGCCCACCGCGAACATGATGTAGGCCAACGCCGCGACCACGCCGGGATGCTGCAGCTGGAAACCGATGCCGACCGCATTGCCGAGCATGCGCAGGCCGACCATCAGCGTGCCGATCACCGCGAAGGCGACCAGCACGCCCAGCGTGTACCACATGGCATGGCTGCGGGCGCGCTCGGCGCTTTCACCGCTCTGCGCCAGGCTCAGCACTTTCAGCGACAGGATGGGCAGCACGCAGGGCATCAGATTCAGCACCAGGCCACCGCCCAGTGCCAGCAGCAGTACCCACAGCAGCGAGCTGTCGGTTTTCGGTACGCGGCTCGGAGCCTTGGTACGCAGCGCATTGTCCTGCTGCGCGTCGGCGGCGAAGGCATCGCGCGAGCCGTTGCTGGCGTCGGCACCACCCGTGGCGGCCGGTGCGTCGTTGGGCACGGTCGGAAGCAGGCGCAGCGGTGTGCCGTTGGCGCCCTCGCGGGTGCCGGCAGTGGCCGAAGCCGGCAGCGAACGAATCACTTCGTCGCGTGCGGCAGGTGCATCACTGGTGGCGTTGGCCTTGCCGGCGGGGATCGACAACTTCACCCGGCGGGTCATCGGCGGGTAGCAGATGCCATCGGTCTGGCAACCCTGGAAGGTCACCACCAGCGTGCTGTCGACCGCCTCGGCGCGGCTGCGGCGCAGCGGCACCGGCACTTCCACCTGGTTGAAATAGACCGCCACATCACCGAAGTGCTCGTCGCGGTGCGACTGCGCCGCCGGCCAACGCGGCTTGTCGGCCAGTACTCCGGCGCTGCCTTCCAGCTTCAGCGAGGTGCGGTCGCGATACAGGTAATAGCCCGGTGCCGGGCTGAAGCGCAGCAACAGGGTGTTGCCATCGCTGGCGATGGCATCGAAGCCGAATGCCTGATCCGAAGGCAGCGGCAGTGCCTGGCTGTTGCTGGTGCCCGGCAGTCGCAGGCCACCGCCACTGCCGGCGCCGCCCAGCGGGTTGTTGAATGCACTGGCGCCGGTGGCGCGTGCGGTCGGCAGCGTGGCCGCCGCACCGCCTGCACCGGGCAGGGTCACCTGCACCACGCGCTTCTGCGGCGGGTAGCACACACCAGCATCGGCGCAGCCCTGGTAACGCACTTCCAGGCTGATGGTGCCGGCGGCATCGGTGGGCGCGCCGGGCAGGGTGGCCTGCAGGCGCTCGCGGTAGGTCTCCACCTCACCGAAGAAATCGTCGTGGTGCTTCTTGCCTGCGGGCATCTGCAGCGCAGCGGCGTTGAACGCCGGATCGGCCTTCACCGTGGTGCGGTGGCGATACAGGTAGTAGCCCGGGGCGATCTTGAACTGCAGTTGGATCTGGCCACGCTCGGGCGCGCTGGCGGTCAGCGCGAACGCCTGGTCCACCGGCAGCAGATCCTTCTCATCCAGCGCGAAGGCCGGCAATGAAAGCCACAACAGAGCGCACAAGGCGGCGCCACGCGCAAACAGAGTCTTCAATCAGTGTCCTCCCGGGTCTGTGCCCGGATCCAGTCCAGATACGCCGGCAGGCCGGCCCGGGTTTCGACCGCGATGCACTCCGGGAGTTCATACGGATGCAGTTCGACGATCCGGGCGATGGCTTCATCGACACGGCTTGCGGTGGTCTTCACCAGCAGCTGCAGCTCGGCGTCGGTGGTGACCTCACCCTGCCAGCGGTAGGTCGACTGAGCGCCGTCCAGGCGGGTCACGCAGGCAGCCAGATGCTCGGCGACCAGCGCATGCGCGATGCGCTCGGCACTGGCCCGGTCCGGGCAGGTGGTCAACAGCAGCAGGACGGGATCGACGGTCGACATGACCGTCGAGTATAGGGCCGTCGCCGGGGCAGGTCCCGGCGACGGCAGTGGACCGCAGCGTTGCGCGGTCAGTTGGCCAGCTGGCAGGTGGCCGGCTTGGCCGAGGTGAACAGGCCCGGGGTGGCCCACTCGGGGTGGTCGATGAAGGGGTTGCGGTTGCCCTGGAACGAGTAGATCACGTCATTACGCGCCTGCTCGGCGGCATCTGGCGGATCGGACAGGTGCCAGTCGATCAGGGTCGACAGCAGGCCCATGTAGGCCGGCGAGCTGCTGGTCTTGACGATCTTGCTGCGGTCGTCGGTCAGTTCCAGGTCCGGTTCGGACTGGCCGGTGGCCGCATCCTTGCCACCTTCATAGCGGATGGCCATGTACATCACCGCGCGTGCCATGTCGCCCTTGCGATGGCCCCACACCTCGAAGGTACCGGCATTGCCATCCGGTGTACGTACCCAGTTCGAATTGCCCGGGTAACCACCGCTGCCACCGCCGTGGCCGTTGTTGGCTTCGGTGGCACGCTCGCCGCAGTTGGCATCGCACTTGCCGAACGGCTTGTTGCCGCGGTCGGCATTCCACTGTGCGTCGGTCAGGTACAGCATGTGGGTATCGGTGTAGGGCGCGTACGGCAGGCCCTTGTCACCGGTGGTGCTGGCAAAGCCCAGCGAGTTCGGCCAGGTGTGCTCGCGGTTGTACTTCAGTCCACCGCCACTGCCTGCACGGTCGGTCACCTTGGCGAAGCTGTGGTTGCGGTAGGCATCAAGGATCCGGCCACTGTTGTTCGGATCTTCGTCGGCGATTTCCAGGATGGTCCAGGTGCTGGTGCCCGAGCCACTGTACGGATACGCGGTGTGGCCCTTGATGGTGGCGTGCAGCGAGCAGCGCAGCTGGCTGGGGCTGCTGGTGTTGACCTTCGAGTAGTAACCGGCCGGTCCGCCGGGATTGCCCGGGTCCGGATTGCCGGTGGTGGTGGCCACGGTGAAGGCGATGCGGCTGTCGGTCGCGGGGCGGGCACCCTGCGCATCGGTGATGCGTGCGGCACGGATGTCGAAGCGGCAGGCTTCACCGGCGACCAGCGCGGTGTTGGTCGACAGCTTCACGCTCTTGCCGCTGGCCGGCCAGGTCAGCGGCACGCTGCCCGAAGTGCCGCAGGTCAGTGCGAAGGCGCCGCTGGCGAGGTTGACCGTTTCGCTGAATACCACTTCCAGGTCGGCGGCGGCAGGGAAGGTGCTGCTGCCCTGTGCCGGCGTGGTGGTGGACACCGACGGCGGCGTGTTCGGGCCCGGGGTGCCACCGCCACTGAAGGTCTGGTTGTTGTTGCAGCTGCCGAAGGTCTGCCTGGCCGATTCGGCCCAGGTGAAGTGCGCGTACTGGCTGCCGCTGCCGGTCAGCTGCAGCGAGGTGCCCGCCGCGGTGCTGTTGGTTTCGGCAACCGGAATGTTCTGGCTGGTCATGCCGGCGGCGGGGCCACCGGAAGCGGTGATCGCGCCCTCGTAGCTGAGGAACTGGACCACCTTGCCGCTGGAGTCGACCAGGGCGATGCCGTCGTTGGCACCGTTCTGCAGGCCGTTGCTGGGGTAGGTGACCACCGCCAGGGTGGCGCTGCCGCAGCTGGCCGCGGTTCCGGCCGGCACCGCGTTGTTGGCGTAGACCGTGGCGGCCGACGGGTTGCTGCCGTTGTAGAGGTACAGGCGGTAGCCGGACAGGTCCTCGCCGGCAGTGGCGACCACTTCGATGGCTTCGCCGACGTCACCGGCAGCGGTGCTGTCGTCGTAGTGCAGTTCGTTGATGAAGACCTCGGCCTGGGCCGGCGCGGCAGCCAGGGCCAGCAGGCAGGCGGCGGCGAGCGGGGACAGCAATCGCATCGACTACTCCTTGTGATTGGGAATGCCGGGCCACCCTAAAGCCGATCCGGTGACACTTTGTCGTAAATGAACGCCAGATATCTGACAGTGCGACGGCGGTCACCAAATGGTGGCCAATTCCCCCTTGGCTTGCCGCGACGCATCCCTATAAAGGCGTCCGCGCAGGGAAGGAGTGCCGCCGGGCCGCCGGGAAAAATTTCGGGGGCGGGCCTTGAAAGGCCTCCGGAGGTCTCCATCTCTGTCGTGCTCCCGACCTGTCGGGCTTTTTCACGCGCGTTGCTGGCAGTCGCCTGGTGCGAGTGCTAACATCGCCGGACTTTTTCAGACCAATCAATAACTTAAGAGGTCCCACATGAGCATCAAGCCGCTGCACGACCGCGTTGTGGTCAAGCCGATCGAAGCCGACGAAGTTTCCGCCGGTGGCATCCTGATCCCGGACTCCGCCAAGGAAAAGTCCACCAAGGGTGAAGTCGTGGCCGTGGGCCCGGGCAAGCCGCTGGACAACGGCAACGTGCGCGCTCCGTCGCTGAAGGTCGGTGACAAGGTCATCTACGGCCAGTACGCCGGCAGCTCGTACAAGAGCGAAGGCGTCGAGTACAAGGTCCTGCGCGAAGACGACGTGCTCGCCGTCATCGGCTGAGCGTCGGCGCGACCTGCTTCATCCCCTGATTCCAACACCCAGCCGCCGGGCATGGCCCGGCGCTACCAATGAGGTAAACGCAATGGCTGCCAAGGATATTCGTTTCGGTGAAGACGCCCGTTCGCGCATGGTGCGCGGCGTCAACGTTCTCGCCAATGCCGTCAAGGCCACCCTGGGCCCGAAGGGCCGCAACGTCGTGCTCGAGAAGAGCTTCGGCGCCCCGACCATCACCAAGGACGGCGTGTCCGTCGCCAAGGAAATCGAACTGGCTGACAAGTTCGAGAACATGGGCGCGCAGATGGTGAAGGAAGTCGCCTCGCGTACCAACGACGACGCCGGCGACGGCACCACCACCGCCACCGTGCTGGCCCAGGCCCTGATCCGCGAAGGCGCCAAGGCCGTTGCTGCCGGCATGAACCCGATGGACCTCAAGCGCGGTATCGACAAGGCCGTCGTGGCTGCCGTCGCCGAGCTGAAGAACATCTCCAAGCCGACCGCTGACGACAAGGCCATTGCCCAGGTCGGCACGATCTCGGCCAACTCGGACGAGTCGATCGGCCAGATCATCGCCAACGCGATGAAGGAAGTCGGCAAGGAAGGCGTGATCACCGTTGAAGAAGGCTCGGGCCTGGACAACGAGCTGGACGTGGTCAAGGGCATGCAGTTCGACCGCGGCTACCTGTCCCCGTACTTCATCAACAACCAGCAGTCGCAGACCGCTGACCTGGATGACCCGTACATCCTGCTGCACGACAAGAAGATCTCCAACGTCCGTGACCTGCTGCCGGTGCTGGAAGGCGTCGCCAAGGCTGGCAAGCCGCTGCTGATCGTTGCCGAGGAAGTCGAAGGCGAAGCGCTGGCGACCCTGGTGGTCAACACCATCCGCGGCATCGTCAAGGTCGTGGCCGTCAAGGCTCCGGGCTTCGGCGACCGTCGCAAGGCGATGCTGGAAGACATGGCCGTGCTGACCGGCGGCACCGTGATCTCCGAGGAAGTCGGCCTGTCGCTGGAAAAGGCCACCATCAAGGACCTGGGCCGCGCCAAGAAGGTGCAGGTCTCCAAGGAAAACACCACCATCATCGATGGCGTGGGTGACAAGGCTGCGGTCGATTCGCGCGTTGCGCAGATCAAGACCCAGATCGAAGACACCTCCTCGGACTACGACCGCGAGAAGCTGCAGGAGCGCGTGGCCAAGCTGGCCGGTGGCGTTGCAGTGATCAAGGTCGGCGCGTCGACCGAAATCGAAATGAAGGAAAAGAAGGATCGCGTCGACGACGCCCTGCACGCGACCCGTGCAGCCGTTGAAGAAGGCGTGGTCCCGGGCGGCGGCGTTGCCCTGGTCCGTGCGGTCTCCGCACTGGCTGGCCTGAAGGGTGCCAACGAAGACCAGAACCACGGCATCCAGATCGCCCTGCGCGCGATGGAAGCCCCGCTGCGCGAAATCGTTGCCAACGCCGGTGAAGAGCCGTCGGTCATCGTCAACAAGGTCAAGGAAGGCACCGGCAGCTTCGGCTACAACGCCGCTACCGGCGAGTTCGGCGACATGCTGCAGTTCGGCATCCTGGACCCGACCAAGGTGACCCGTTCGGCGCTGCAGAACGCAGCCTCGATCGCTGGCCTGATGATCACCACCGAAGCCATGGTTGCCGACGCTCCGAAGAAGGACGAGCCGGCCATGGGTGGCGCCGGTGGCATGGGCGGCATGGGTGGCATGGGCGGCATGGACTTCTAAGTCCCGCTGCACTGCTGCAATGAAAAACCCCGTCGCAAGGCGGGGTTTTTTTTTGGGTGGCGTGTTGCCGCCAATGGGCACACGCCAATGGGTCCATGCCAATGGGTCCATGCCAGTAGATCCACGCCATGCGTGGATGGCGTCAGCGCACGAACACCTTCTCCGCGCCGTACTCCCAGTCCCACGGCACTCCGGTATCGCCCAGCACGAACGCCACCAGCGCCGGAAACACCGCCTCGGCGCGGACATCGTTGCCCAGCATCACCACGCAGCGCTGGCCCTGCTCGATGCACACCAGGGTGTTGCCCACCGCGTCATCGTGGCCGCCCTTGTAGAAGCCGGGCCCCTGCGGTCCGCGGAAGGTGACCACGCCCAGGCCGGCTGCCAGGTCCCTGCGCCGCTCCGCTACCGGCAGTTCCGCCTGCAGGGTCGGAAACTGGCTGGCCGTGGTGATCGGCAGCTGCGGACGTACCAGCTCCTGCCGCATCGCCGCTGAAAGGCCTTCGCCGCGCACATAGCCCGCTGCGAAGTTGGCCATGTCGGCGATGGTGGTATCCATCGAGCCGGCGGCCCGCACCCGGCTGCGCTCGTCATGCGGCTCGGGCGTGCCATCGGTGGTCCAGCCGTCGGCCAGGTTGGTGGCGAAATCCTCGCGCCACATCATGCTGGTGCGCGGCATGCCGAAGCGGTCGAACACGCGGCGCTGCATCAGCGCGCCGATGTCCTGGCCAAGGCGCCCCCGTTCGAGCACGAACTGCAGCAGGATCAAGCCTTCGCCGGAATAGCCGTAGCGGCTGCCCGGATCGAAATGGAATTGCAGCCTGCCATCCGGTTCCAGAAACGCGAAGTTGGCAAAGCCGCTGCCATGATTGAGCAGCAGGCGCGGGGTGAGCCGGCGCCAGCGTTCGTCGCCAGCCAATACGCTGTAATCGGCGTAGTGCTTCGTATCGACGGGGTAGTCCGGCAACGGCTTGTCCAGATACGTGGCAATGCCGGCGTCCAGCGCGATCACCTGGTCCTGTGCCAGCTGCGCGATCAGGTGGCCAAAGGCCATCTTGGTCAGCGAAGCGGCGTACATCACGGTGTCGGTACGCAGCGGTTCGCCGGCGGTGTTGCGCTCGCCATAGGCGGCCACGTGCACCACCTTGCCAGCGTCGATCACCGCCAGCGCCATGCCACGTGCGTGTGCGGCCTGCATCAGCCGTTGCGCCTGGGCATCAATGCGGGCCGGCGATGGCAGCGGTGGTGGCGCAGCGACTACGGCCATCGGCAACAGCGTCAGCAACAACAGGACGGCACGGCACATGCGTGGAACTCCTGGCGGGACGTGGCGCGATGCTACCGCAGCTTTGGCTGCCGGCGCCGGTCGACCCCATCCAGGCCCCGGGGCGGCGCCGCGTCATGCCCTGCGGCAGCCCGGTCCGGACTTGCGCCCTGCGGGATCGAAAATATAATAAGGCGCCTAATCATCACGGATATGATGGATGCTTGAAGCAAAACACACGGCTCTCATCCAGGAGGCTGGCCGTCGCGGCGATCCCCGCCTGGCCCAGCTGCGCCTGTGCTTCCAGCTGCTGGCGTTGTCCAGCGCGGTCGACCGTGACTGCGCTTCACGCCTGGCGCCGCACGGCCTCAGCGAAAGCCGCTTCGTGGTGCTGTTCCTGCTGCACGGCGCTGGTGGCACGTTGCCTCCGCACGAGTTGGCCGAGCGTGCCGGCGTCACCCGCGCCACCATCAGCGGGTTGCTCGATGGCCTGCAGCGTGACGGCCTGCTGCAGCGGCGCAACGATGCCGAGGATGGCCGCCGCCTGCAGATCGTGCTGACCGCGCGCGGCAAGCGCTTGGCCGGCGATCTGTTCGACCAGCACACACAATGGATCGGCGGACTGTTCAACGGTCTTGATTCCCGCGAACAGGTGCAGTTGTCGCTGCTGCTGGAAAAAGTCTGGCGACACACCGACGCAGGCCAGGAAACAGGCACATGAGCGGCACCATCGGCACGGCACGCCTGCAGGCACTCAATGCGGGCAGCGTATCCAGCACGCACCTGGCCGAGTGCCTCGCAGTGGATTTCGCCGCACTGCTGCAGGCGGTGGCACCAACCTTGCCCCAGGCGTCCATTCAGCGCATGCGCGCCGCTGCAGGCAAGGGAATCACCCAGCGCATGGCATTGACCGCAGCGGTGCTGCGCGAGGCAGGGCAGGGTGACGTGCACTGCTGGCAGGCGCACCCCTCGGACACCGTGCGCGGTTGGGCCTGCTATCTGATCGGCGCCGACCCGCAGGCGGCATTGGCCGACAAGCTGCAGGCCATGCGTCCTCTGGCAGATGATGCGCACTTCGGCGTGCGCGAATGGGCATGGTTGGCCTTGCGCAGCGATATCGTCGCCGAGCCGCTGGAAGCGTTTGCCCTGCTGCAACCCTGGACGCAGCAGCGCTCGCCGCATCAGCGCCGCTTCGCCTGTGAGGCGCTTCGCCCCCGCGGTGTATGGGCCACGCACATTGCGCTGTTCAAGCAGCACCCCGAGCACGCGTTGCCCCTGCTGGAGGCCCTCGCTGACGATCCCGAGCGCTATGTGCAGGACTCGGTCGGCAACTGGCTGAACGACGCCGGCAAGAGCCAGCCCGACTGGGTGCGCGATGTATGCACGCGGTGGCAGTCAACGCACGACAGCGCAGCCAATACGTACATCCGCAAGCGTGCGCTGCGCTCGCTGTAGCGCCGTACCGTTCACCCGCGTTTCCCGTTAGTGCCGGCCGCTGGCCGGCAACCCCATGACCTTCAAGGGAGACCCCATGCGCCACCGCCCCATCGGACGGCATTCCGGCACCCCCGTGGCACATGCGCGTGTCATCCATTCCGGGTAAAGATGGCGCTCGGCCGCATCCACCCGCAGGGAAGTCGAGCATGCAGAGCAAGATCCAGGTGACGTTGTACGGAGCGCTGGGCAGCAGTCCAGCGCTGCAGGTACCCGGCCTGGAAGGGCCGGTGGTGGCCATCCAGGAAGCCACCCTGCGGCAGCTGGTGTCCGATCTGTATACGGCCAGGTCCATGCTCAACCCCGAACAGCTTGATGAGGCCAGGCAGGAACTGGACCGCGTGGTGGAGCGTTGGGTCGACATCCACGAGACGCTGCTGCTGGATGTGGAAGTGCATGGCGGCCGATAGTCCGCTGAACCGCGCCCGCAGTTGCGGATGAAACAGTTGGCACCCGCCAAAACCCTGTGTTATCAATAGATCCCATGAACGCAGCCCACGCCAGCTTTTATTGGTATTACTTTCCGAAGCCCCCGGCGGAGGAAGGATTGCGCTCACCCTGAAGAAAGCTTCAGACGCATTCCCGAAAGCCGCCAGCGAACCTGGCGGCTTTTTTCATGTCGCCACGCTGCGGACCCCCAACGTTCCGTAGAGACCCCTCACCATGCCCCCGCACACCGACGACCTGCGTATCCGCACCATCGAACCGCTGACACCGCCTGCCCAGCTGCTGGCGATGCTGCCCTGCGATGACGAAGCCTCCGACACCGTCAGCGCCTCGCGCGCCGCCCTGCACCAGATCCTGCATGGCCGCGACGACCGCCTGGCGGTGGTGGTCGGGCCGTGCTCGATCCACGATCCGAAAGCCGCCATCGAGTACGCACAGCGCCTGAAGCCGCTGCGCGATGCGCTGGCCGGCGAGCTGGAAATCGTCATGCGCGTGTACTTCGAGAAGCCGCGCACCACGGTGGGCTGGAAGGGCCTGATCAACGATCCGGACCTGGATGGCAGCTTCAAGATCGACAAGGGCCTGCGCATCGCCCGTGGCCTGCTGCGCGACATCAACAAGCTGGGCCTGCCGGCTGGCGTCGAGTTCCTCGACGTGATCTCGCCGCAGTACATCGCCGACCTGGTGGCATGGGGCGCGATCGGTGCACGCACCACCGAAAGCCAGGTGCATCGTGAACTTGCGTCGGGGCTGTCGTGCCCGGTCGGCTTCAAGAACGGCACCGACGGCAACGTCAAGATCGCCGCCGATGCCGTGGGCGCGGCCTCCAATCCGCATCACTTCCTGTCGGTCACCAAGCAGGGCGGCACCGCCATCGTCTCCACCACCGGAAACCCCGACTGCCATGTGATCCTGCGTGGCGGCAAGCAGCCGAACTACGATGCGGCCAGCGTGGCCGATGCCTGCCAAGCGCTGGCCAAGGCCAAGCTGCCGACGCGCCTGATGATCGATGCCAGCCACGCCAACAGCCTGAAGAACCACGAAAACCAGCCGAAGGTGATCGAAGACATCGCCATCCAGCTGGAAGACGGCGAGCAGCGCATCGTCGGTGTGATGGTCGAAAGCCATCTGGTCGGCGGTCGCCAGGAACTGGTGGGAGGCCAGCCGCTGGTCTACGGCCAGAGCATCACCGATGGCTGCATTGATTGGGACACCACCGTGCAGGTGCTGGAGCGGCTTGCCGCTGCGGTGCGCGCCCGCCGTGAGGTGAAGGTGTCCGAAGCCGCTTGAGTGCGGCACGTGTGTGGATGGCGGCCAGCGCCTGCGGGGGCGCGGCCGCGATCAGGGCCGGTCGGAGTTGGAGACCGGCCCGTCTGCACCGGCGATGCGCCTGGCGCTGCGTATGTGCGACAGCGCCAGGTACATCGCCGGGGTGGCGTGAGACCCGAACCGGCGATGGCCGCAGTAGACCCACGCCATGCGTGGATGAAGCCGCCTCGCTCACCGCCTCGCCCGTACTCGCGCCAACGCCAGATACATCGCCGGCGTGGTGTACAGCGTCAACCACTGGCTGACCAGCAACCCGCCGACGATGGCGATGCCCAGCGGCTGCCGCAGCTCCCAGCCTTCACCGTTGGCCAGCATCAGCGGCAATGTGCCCAGCAGTGCCGCCAGCGAGGTCATCAGGATCGGCCGCAGGCGCAATCGTGCCGCTTCCATCACTGCATCCTGCGCACTCAGCCCGCGGCGTTCGCCGGCCAGGGCGAAGTCGACCAGCAGGATCGTGTTCTTCATCACCACGCCCACCAGCAGGAACAGGCCGAGCAGGGCGATCAGGTTCAGTTCGTTGCCGAACAGCCACAGTGCCAGCAACGCCCCGATGCCGGCCGAGGGCAGCGTGGACAGGATCACCAAGGGCTGCAGGAAACTCTCGTAGAGGATGCCCAGCACCAGGTACACCGCCAGCGTCGCACCCAGTACCAGCCACAACTGGCGCGAACGCAGCTGCTCCAGGCCACCGGCCTCGCCGGAAAGCTTGGCCTGCACCGAGCGCGGCAGCATCAGTTTGGCCATCGCCGCATCAATCGCCCGGGTGGCCTGTTCCAGGCCCACGCCGGGTGCCAGCGCGAACTCGATCCAGATCGAGGCGAACTGCTCGCTGTGATACACGCGGTCCGGCGCCATGCCATAGCGCCAGCTGGCGATGCTCGACAGGGGAATGCGCTGGCCGCTGCCATCGATCACCTGCAGCCGTGCCAGCGTGCCCGGGTCCTGGGTGTGCTTCGGGTCCAGCTCCATCACCACCCGGTACTGGTTGAGGCTGTCGTACAACGTGGCGACCTGGCGCTGGCTGAAGGCGTTGTTGAGCATGTTGGCCACAATGCGCAGGTCCACGCCGTGGCGCGCCGCTGCCTCGCGGTCGATGTCCAGCATCACCTGGCGCATGCCGGCCTCGCCCTGCGCTTCCACGTCCACCAGTTCCGGCAGGCCACGCAGCGCAGCAGCGACCTTCGGTGCCCATTGGCGCAAGGGTGCGGTGTCCGCTGACAGCAGCTGGAATTCGTATTTGCCGCTGCTACCGGCGCCTTCCAAGCGGATGTCCTGGTCCACCCACAGGTACAGATTACCGCCGGGCAGCTTGGGCAGGCGCGCACGCAGGCGATCGATCACCTGCTGGCTGGAGACTCTGCGTTCGGCCAGCGGCTTCATCTTGATCATGATGAAGGCGTTGTTGACCCCGTTGCTGCCACCGATATACCCGATGATGTCCTCGATGGCCGGGTCGGACAGCAGCAGTCTGCGGTAGGCATCGATCTTCGGCTGCATCGCCTGGAAGGACAGGCCGTCATCGCCACGCGCGAAGCCGCGCAGCTGTGCGGTGTCCTGCTGCGGAACGATGCCCTTGGGTACCTGCTGGAACAGCCAGGCGTTGAGTGCGATCACTGCCACGAAGGCCAGCAAGGGCCAGCGCAGGTGACGCAGGCTGGCCTGCAGGGTGCGCAGATAGGTGCCACGCACGCGCTCGAACAGCGCATTGCTGCCGCGCTGCCAGCGCGAGGGTTGTTGCGCGTTATCGACGAACAGGCGCGCACACAGCATCGGCACCAGGCTGAGCGCCACCAGTACCGACACCGCCATCGCTGCTACCAGGGTCAGCGAGAATTCGCGGAACAGGCGCTCGACGAAATCGTCCAGGAACAGGATCGAGACGAACACCACCGCCAGCGCCAGGTTCATCGATAGCAACGTAGCGCCCACTTCCGATGCACCACGCACCGCCGCCTGCCAGCGGTCGGCGCCCAGCTCGCGATGGCGCGCGATGTTCTCCAGCACCACGATGGCGTCGTCCACCACCAGTACCGCCGCCACGATCAGGGCCATCAGCGAGAGCGTATTGAGCGAGAAGCCCATCAGCGCGATCAACGCCAGCGTGCCGAACAGCACCACCGGAATCGCCACGCTGGGTACCAGTGCTGCGCGCCAGTGGCCGAGGAAGCCGAGCACCACCAGTACCACCAGCGCGATCGCCAGCAGCAGGGTCACTTCTGCTTCGTGCAGGGTGGCGCGGATCACCGGCGAGCGGTCCATCACCAGGCGCATGTCCACCGTGCTGGGCAGCAGTGCGTGCAGCTGCGGCAACTGCGCCTGGATGGCATCGACGGTGGCGATGATGTTGGCGCCGGGCTGGCGGCTGACGATCAGCAGCACGGCAGGGCGTTCGTTGTGGAAGCCACTGGCATAGCGATCCTCCACGCCATCGACGACGGCAGCGACATCGCCCAGTCGCAGCAGGCGGTCATCGCTGGCCTTCAGCGCCAGCTGGCGATACTGCGCGGCCTGGCGCAGCTGCAGCGGCGCTTCCAGTTGCCAGTGCTGCTGCGCGCCTGCGACCGCACCCAGTGGGCGCACTGCATTGGCGCGGCTGATTGCCTGTGCCACGTCTTCCAGTGCCAGGCCTGCGTGAATGAGAGCATTGGGGTCCAGCGACACGCGAACCGCCGGCAGCGCGCTGCCGCCCACCTGCACTTCGCCCACGCCGGGCACCTGCGACAGCTTCTGTGCCAGCACAGTCGAACCCAGGTCGTACAGCTGGCCCGGCGAGAGCGTATCGGAGGTCAACGCCAGCGCCAGGATCGGCGCCTGCGACGGGTTGACCTTGCGGTACTGCGGCATGCCCGGCATGCCGCTGGGCAGCTGGCCGCGGGCGAGGTTGATCGCGGCCTGCACTTCGCGCGCGGCCTCGTCGATGTCGCGGCCGAGCACGAACTTCAATTCGATCTCGGTCTGCCCCTGGGTGCTGGCCGAGTCGATGCGCGAGATGCCGGGCAGGCTGCCCAGCGCACGCTCCAGCGGCGTGGCCACGGTGGCCGCCATCGATTCGGGCGAGGCGCCAGGCAGGCTGGCGCTGACTTCAATGGCGGGGTAGTCGACCTGGGGCAGCGGTGCCACAGGCAGCAGGCGCAGCGCCAGCAGGCCGGCCAGCACCAGTGCCACCGCCAACAGGAGGGTCGCCACCGGACGCTGCACGCAGGCCTGTGCCAGGCGTGCCACAGGGGTCATGCGCCGGCCTCGCCAGCGGTTGCCGGTGCTGTCGCGCGGCGACGCTGCAGACGGTCGAAGGCCAGGTAGATCACCGGCGTGGTGAACAGGGTCAATACCTGGCTGACCATCAGGCCACCCACCATCACCCAGCCCAGCGGCTGCCGCAGCTCGGCGCCCGAGCCACTGGCCAGCATCAGCGGTACCGCGCCGAACAGCGCGGCCAGGGTGGTCATCAGGATCGGCCGGAAGCGCAGCAGCGCCGCCTGGTGGATCGCCTCACGCGGGCTCATGCCGCGCGTGCGCTGCGCGTCCAGCGCGAAGTCGATCATCATGATCGCGTTCTTCTTCACCAGGCCGATCAGCAGCACGATGCCAATCACTGCGATCAGGTCCAGGCTGCGTCCGCTCACCCACAACGCGGCCAGGGCGCCCACGGTCGCCGAGGGCAGGGTGGAGAGAATGGTGATGGGGTGGATGAAGCTCTCGTAGAGCACGCCCAGCACGATGTACATCACCACCACCGCCGCCAGGATCAGCCACAGCGTGCTCGACAGCGAACTGCTGAAGGCCGCCGCCGCGCCCTGCAGGCGCAGCTCGATGCTCTGCGGCAATGCCACCTGTGCCTGCGCGGCATGCACGGCATCCACCGCTTCGCCCAGCGATGCGCCGGGCGCAAGGTTGAACGACAGCGTGGCCGCCGGGAACTGACCGACATGGTTGCGCAGCAGCGCCGTTGGCCCCTGCTCGACGCGCGCCACCGCGCCCAGCGGCACGGTCTGGCCGTTGCTGCTGCGCACGCGCAGGCCGCTGATCGCCTCCGGCCCCGGTTGCCGCGCGGGATCGGCCTCCAGCACCACCCGGTACTGGCTGGCCTGGGTGAAGATGGTCGAGATCTGCCGTTGCCCGTAGGCGTCGTACAGTGCGTCGGCCACCGCTTCCACACTCACGCCAAGGCGTGTGGCGGCATCGCGGTCGATGCTCACCCTGGCCTGCCGGCCCTGCATCTGCAGGTCATTGGCCACATCACGCAGCGCCGGCGATTGGCGAAGCGCTTGCAACAGTTTCGGCGTCCAGGTTTCCAGCGTCTGCAGGTCCGGCGTGGTCAGGGTGAACTGGTACTGGTTGCGGCTGATGCGGTCTTCGATGCCCAGCTCCTGCACCGGTTGCAGGTACAGGGTGATACCGGGAATCCTCGCCACGCGCTGCCGCAGCCGCGCCATCACCACGTCGGCGCCCTCGCGCTCGCCGTGTGGCTTCAGTTCGATCAGCAGGCGGCCGGTGTTGAGGGCGGCATTGTTGCCGTCCACGCCGATGTAGGAAGACAGGCTGGCCACGGCTGGGTCCTGTTCAATGGCCGTGGCCAAGGCAAGCTGGCGCTCGCGCATGGCCTGGAACGAGATCGCCTGCGGGGCTTCGCTGATGCCCTGGACCAGGCCGGCATCCTGCACCGGGAAGAAGCCCTTCGGCACGGCGAAATACAGCGCCACCGTCAGCGCAAGCGTGGCCACGGTTGCCAACAGCATCAGTGGCTGGCGCTGCAGTACCCAGCGCAGCTGGCGGTCGTAGAGGGCGATGATGCGATCGAACACGTCGCGCTTCGGGGTCGGAGCCCTGACCGGATCCGACCCGGCCAGGGTCAGATCCCCGTGGGGCGCTGACTCCTTGGCATGTGGTTTCAGGAAGCGCGCACACAGCATCGGCGTCAAGGTCAGCGACACCAGCAGCGAAATGCCGATGGCCACCGCCAGCGTCACTGCGAACTCATGGAACAGCGCGCCCACCAGGTCGGCCATGAACAGCAGTGGGATCAGCACGGCGATCAACGAGACCGTCAGCGACACCAGGGTGAAGCCAATCTCGCTGGCACCTTTCAGCGCTGCCTCGCGCGGGCTTTCACCGTCTTCCAAGTGGCGGGCGATGTTCTCCAGCATCACGATCGCATCGTCCACCACGAAGCCGGTGGCGATGGTCAACGCCATCAGCGTGAGGTTGTTGAGCGAATAGCCGGCCAGCAGCATCACCGCGAACGTACCGATCAGCGACAGCGGCACCGCCACGCTGGGAATCAGCGTAGCCGGCAGGTTGCGCAGGAATACCCAGGTGACCAGCACCACCAGCGCGATGGCCAGCACCAGTTCCTTCTGTACGCCGCGCACGGACGCGCGGATCGATTCGGTGCGGTCGCTGAGCACGGTCATCTGCACGCCGGCCGGCAGCGTGGCCTGCAGCTGCGGCAGCAACGCACGCACCTGTCCGACCACGGCGATGACGTTCGCGCCGGGTTGGCGCTGGATGTTCACCAGCACCGCCGGGGTGGTGCCGCTCCATGCCGCCAGCTGGCGGTTCTCGGCGCCGTCGGTGATGGTGGCCACATCGCCCAGCCGCAGCGGTGCGCCCTCACGCCAGGCCAGCACCAGTGCGCGGTATTCGGCAACGCTGCGCATCTGGTCGTTGGCATCGAGCATCACCGCGCGGATCGGGCCATCGAAGCTGCCCTTGGGCAGGTTGACGTTGGCTGCGGCAATCGCTGTGCGGATGTGGTCCATGCCCAGGTTGTTGGCGGCCAGTGCGGCCGGATTGACCTGGATGCGCACGGCGGGACGCTGGCCACCGGCCAGGCTGACCAGGCCCACACCCGGCAACTGCGCCAAGCGCTGGGCGATGCGGGTATCGACCAGGTCATGCACCTGGGGCAGCGACAGGCCCTGCGAGGTCACCGCCAGGGTCAGGATCGGCGTGTCGGCCGGATTGACCTTGCGGTACACCGGCGGCACCGGCAGGTCGCCGGGCAGGAAGCTGCCGGCGGCGTTGATCGCCGCCTGCACGTCCTGTTCGGCCACGCCCAGCGACACCTCCAGGCCGAACTGCAGGGTGATCACCGACGCTCCCCCGGAACTGGTGGACGACAGCTGCTTCAGGCCGGGGATCTGCCCGAGCTGGCGCTCCAGCGGCGCGGTGATGGTGCGCGTGGTCAGCTCGGGGCTGGCGCCGGGGTACAGCGTGGTGATCTGGATGATCGGATAGTCGACCTGCGGCAGCGCCGCCACCGGCAGCAGGCGATAGGCCAGCACGCCGGACAGCAGCAGCGCCACCATCAGCAGGGTGGTGGCGACCGGGCGCAGGATGAAGGCGCGCGAGAGGTTCATGCGCCGGCCCTGGTCGATGCCTCCTCGGTGATGATCTCCACCGCGGTGCCGTCTTCCAGCCCGTCGATGCCTTCGATCACCACCTTGTCACCAGCCACCAGACCGGAACGCACCGCCACGCGTCCGTCGTCGGCCGGACCGAGCACTACCGAGCGACGTTGTGCCTTGTTGTCCTTGTCGACGATGTGCACGTAGTTGCCCTGGCTGCCGAACTGCACGGCGGCATCGGGAATCAGCAGCGCGGGATGCTCACCCAGCTGCAGGCGCACATTGACGAACTGGTTGGGGAACAGCGCCTGGTCGGCGTTGTCGAACTGCGCGCGCAGCTTCAGCGTGCCGGTGGCGGTATCGATGCGGTTGTCGACGCTGGACAGGGTGCCACTGGCGAGCTGCCGTCGTTCTTCGCGGTCCCAGCTTTCCACCGCCAGCGCCGGCTGCGCCTGCACCGCATCGAGCAGGGCGGGAAGCTCCGGCTCGGGCACGGTGAACAGCACGCTGATCGGCGCCGTCTGCGCCAGCGTGACCAGGCCTTCGGTATCGCTGGCGTGCACCAGGTTGCCTACGTCCAGCCGGCGCAGGCCGACACGGCCGCTGACCGGGGCGATGATGCGCGTGTACTGCAACTGCAGGCGTGCTTCGTCCACCGATGCCTGGTCGCTGAGGCGGCGCCCCTGCAGCTGCCGCACCTTGCTCTGCTGGTCGCTCAGTTCCTGTGCCGACACGTAGTTCTGTCGCTGCAGTTCGCGGTAGCGCTGCAGCTGGCGCTCGGCATTCTCCAGCTCGGCCAGGTTCTGCTGCTGCGTACCCTGCGCGTGCGCGAGCTTCACTTGGTAGGGGCGGGGATCGATCTGTGCGAGCAGGTCGCCGGCGTTGACCTGCTGACCTTCCTGGAAATGCAGGCGCATCAGTTCGCCGTCCACGCGGCTGCGCACCACCACGCTGTGCAGCGGAGTGACCGTACCGACCGCCTTCATCCGCAGCACCAGCGGCTCGGCGCTGGCAAGGGCGATGCGTACAGGCACCGTCTTGCCGCTGCCGGCTTCGCCACTGCCCGCCTCGGCCTGCGGCCACAGCCACCACGCCAGGCCAGCGACAAGGGCAAGGGCAAGACCGGCAACGACCAGCAGCAGGCGGGCACGACGTGAGCGGGAGTTTTCGGCGACAGACATGGGGCATCCTGCGCCCTGCGTGCACGCAGGGTCATGCGGGCCCGTCGGCACCACGAAGGGCCACGGGCAGCGGGGAGGGGGATTGTCTGGCGGGGCCGCGGACGCGGCGTGGCTGGATGCCGTCGCGCGTGCGACGGGGCGCCAATGGTAGCGGTTTACGCGGGCTGTCGCCGCGTGACCTTGGTCATGCGACCCCGCCGGTGGTGCCGGCCCGCGCCCCTCAATGCACTTCGTCGTGGTACACGAACTTGGGCATTTCCCAGCGGTAGTGGATGGCCAGCAGACGCACAGCGAAACCACCACCCAGGCAGCACAGGATCGCCGTGGCATCGGCCACGCCCCAGTGCAGCAACAGCAGATACACCGCACCGGTCAGCAGCGAGATGATGGCGTACAGCTCTTTCTGGAAGATCAACGGCACCTCGTTGCAGAGGATGTCGCGCAGCACGCCGCCGAACGCGCCGGTGAGCATGCCGGCGATCAGCACGATCGGCAGTGCATGGCCGGCCTCGCGCGCGATCGAGCAGCCGATCAGGGTGAAGGCGATCAGGCCCAGGCCATCGAGCACCAGGAAGGTGCGGCGGAAGTGATGCATCCAGCGCGCCACCCAGGTGGCGATCAGTGCCGCGCACACGGTGAAGCCCAGGTACTCCGGATGTTTCACCCAGCCCAGCGGGTAATGGCCGAGCAGGATGTCGCGCAGTGAGCCGCCACCGAGGGCGGTAACACAGGCGATCATGACCACGCCGAACAGGTCCATGCGGCGGCGGCCGGCAGACAGGGCACCGGTCATGGCTTCGGCGGAAATGGCGATCAGGTAGATGATGGACAGCAGCATGGGACAGGCTCCGGGCGCGGTGGGGCCGGCCATGCGCAGATACCGCCACTGCCTGCGCAATGACGGGATGACGATGACCGGTGCCGCTCCCGCTGTCCTTTTGCCTGAGAGTTCAGCGGCGTGAGCCGCGTGCCCCTTCGGCGGATCGTCCCGGGCGTGCCCGGTGACCTCTCTCCAGCTCGGCGAGTCGAATGCATGGTTGGTGGGATTCCAGCCCACCGGCCTGAGCGATCATGGGAGCCTGCGCCTTCGGCGGGCGCCAGCGCGGCGCCTCTCTCCTGCATTCGGTCGCCAGTATATCCGCTGCAGTGCAGCACGGCATAATCCGGCAATGGTTTCGCCCTCCCGCCCGTGGTTCCTGTACCTGCTCGAATGCCGCGACGGCAGCTATTACGCCGGCATCAGCACCGACGTGCAGGCCCGTTTTGCTGCCCACCAGGCCGGCAAGGGGGCCCGCTACACCCGGTCACGGCCGCCACTGCGGGTCCTGGCGGTGCGTGAGTACCCGGACCGGGCGGCGGCCTCGCGCGCCGAATGGGAGCTCAAGCGGCAGCCGCGCGAACGCAAACTGGCGTGGCTGTTGCAGTAGATCCACGCCATGCGTGGATGGGGCGCATCCGGCCATGCCATGATCGCCCAGCCCTCAGCGCTGGAGACCCGGATGTCCACCGTTGCCCTGTTGTTCGCACTTTCCGCAGCAGCAAGCCCCGCCGCCGACGCCGCCACGATCGCAGCCATCGAAGCCACCTGCCACGACTACGTCGACGGTCAACTGGAAGCCGACCCGCAGCGCGTCGCCCGTTCCCTGCATCCGGATCTGGCCAAGCGCGCGGTGCTCGGTGATACACCGGACGAACGCCTGGGCCTGCGCCGGATGTCGAAGGAAGAGCTGGTTGCGTTGACGAAGCAGGGCGCGTTGAAGACCCCGAAAGATCAATGGGATCGCCGCTGCACGGTGCTGGACGTGACCGGCAACGCCGCATCGGTGCGGCTGGAAACCCCGTGGTTCGTCGACTACTTCCACATGGGCCGCTTCGAGCAGCGCTGGGTCATCGTCAACGCGCTGTGGTACCCGAAGCCGAAGGCGAAATGAGCAATGCGCGCCGCCGGTAAAGCGTGGCTCTCGGTCGTCCTGGTGGCAGCCGGTATCGCGCTGCTGCCCGGCCTACTGCACCTGCTGGGGCTGGCGATGGTGGAAGGCTGGCCGCAGCCGGCTGATCGCGCGCCCAGTGGTGTGGCCGCATGCAGCGGTGAGCCGCGCATGGGATTCCAGCCGATGAATCCATGGAGCTTCACGACGCGGTTCTTCGATCCTGGAGCGCTGAAGAAAGCGACTGATATCGAGCGCGAAGCGTTCTGGGTTGCACGCCGCCACCTGATGCGGCAGCCGCAGCACGACATGCTGCGCTGGCACCTGAGCAGCAGCGCACTGACGATCTGGATCACCCGGCATTGGAGTGCGGCGCAGATTGCCGACACCGCGAGGAAGGAGGATTTCTGCCGGGCATGGTCGAAACGGCGTGTGCCCGGCGGCCCGATGAAACGGTGAATCCACTGCATGCGTGGCTACGCTCCCTGCGGCCTGCACATAAATTCATCCACGCATGGCGTGGATCTACTGTGCCGGTCGAGGACGTGCCCGCGGCACTACCTACCGCGAAGATTTCTGCCGGACATGATCCAGGCCCGGTGAAGCAGTAGAGCCACGCCATGCGTGGCTGCGCTCCATGCAACCTGCACAGAAATTCATCCACGCATGGCGTGGATCTACTGTGTCGGTCGAGGGCGTTCGCCGCGCTACCTACCGCGAAGAGTTCTGCCGGACATGATCCAGGCCCGATGAAGCAGTAGAGCCACGCCATGCGTGGCTGCGCTCCATGCAACCTGCACTGAACTTCATCCACGCATGGCGTGGATCTACTGTGTCGGTCGAGAGGTCACCCACGGCAGTACCTACCGCTTCGGTCGCCGGTCTTCGCGGTCATCGCCGAAGATGATCCGCGCGCTGCGCTGGTAGCTCCAGTACGCCACCGCCCAGTTCAACAGCACCACGACGCGGTTGCGGAACCCGATCAGGAAGAACACGTGCGCGGCCAGCCAGAACCACCAGGCCAGCACGCCGGACAACTGCAGCTTGCCCAGGTGCACGATCGCGGCCATGCGGCCGATGGTGGCCAGGTTGCCGAAGTCGGCGTACTTGAACGGCCCGGGTGCTGCCTTGCCATGCAGGCGCGCGCGAATCACGTCCGCCACGTACTTGCCCATCTGCTTGGCGGCAGGCGCAACGCCCGGTACCGGCTTGCCGTTGGCCTGGTTCAGTGCGGCCAGATCGCCGGCCACGAACAGTTCCGGATGACCAGGCAGGGTCAGGTCGGGCTGCACCTGCACGCGACCGGCGCGGTCCAGCGGCACGTCCAGCGTGCGCGCCAGCGGTGAGGCGGCCACGCCGGCGGCCCAGACCACGGTGCGCGCGGGCACGAACTGGTCGCCCAGCTTGAAGCCCTGTCCATCGATGTGGCTCACCGGCGTCCCAGTCATCACTTCCACGCCCAGCTTTTCCAGCTGCCGGCGTGCCTTCAGCGAAAGTACTTCGGGGAAGGTGGACAACACGCGCGGACCGGCCTCGACCAGCCGAACCTTGGCGCTGGCCGGATCGATGTGGCGGAACTCATTGCGCAGCGTATGCCGGGCGATTTCCGCGAGGGTGCCGGCCAGCTCGACCCCGGTCGGGCCACCCCCCACCACGGCAAAGCTCAGCCATGCCGCCTTCTTTTCCGGGTCCGGCTCGGCTTCGGCGCGTTCGAACGCCAGCAGCAGTTTGCGGCGCAGGGCGATGGCATCGTCCAGGGTCTTCAGGCCGGGCGCATCGTCCGCCCATTCGTCGTGGCCGAAGTAGGCGTGGGTGGCGCCTGTGGCCAGCAGCAGGCTGTCGTAGTCCAGCGTGCTGCCATCGGCCATGCGTACCTGGCGGGCCTGCTTGTCGATGGCCACCACTTCGCCCAGCCGCACCTCCACGTTGCGCTGGTGGCCGAGGATGTGGCGCAGCGGTGCGGCGATATCCGGAGCGGACAGCCCAGCGGTGGCCACCTGGTAAAGCAGCGGCTGGAACAGGTGGTGGTTGCGACGGTCGACCAGGGTGATGCGTATGCGTTCGCGGGCCAGCGCACGGGTGGCCCACAGGCCGGCGAAACCGCCGCCGACAACGACCAGGTGGGGGACGCGATCACGACTCATCGACTCACTCCAGGGGGGCATGGGGGAAGTGCCTGGCATCTTCGCACGGCCGCTCCTTGTCACGTCAGCGTGCATCGGGATCGGCGATACTCGGGTTCAGGCAACTGCCCGTGAGGAGTCCATGAGCGAACCGGAAAAGCGCATCGCCCTGTTGATCGACGCCGACAATGCACCGGCCTCGAAGATCGACGAAGTCCTGGCCGAGGTCGCGCGCTACGGTGTGGCCAACGTCCGCCGTGCCTACGGCAACTGGAAGAGCCCTCGGCTGAAAGGCTGGGAGGCGGTGCTGCACGAGTACGCGATCCGCCCGATCCAGCAGTTCGCCTACAGCAAGGGCAAGAACGCGTCGGACATGGCGATGGTGATCGACGCGATGGATCTGCTGTACGCGCGGAACCTCGATGGCTTCGCAATCGTGTCCAGCGATGCCGACTTCACCCCGATGGTGATGCGCCTGCTGACCGATGGCGTGAAGGTGTATGGCTTCGGCGAAAAGAAAACCCCGGAACCCTTCGTCAACGCGTGCTCGAAGTTCACCTACCTCGAAGCGTTGGGCCAGACCCACGCCAGCGTGCAGGATGTGGAGCAGGCAGCGAACGAACAATCATCGAACGGACAGGCGCCCAGCGAGCAGGCCACCAGCGATGATGCGCGCCCACGCAAGAGCGGGGCGGAAATGCGCAGCGATACGCGCCTGGTGAAGATGCTGCGCCGTGCGGTGTCCTCGGCAGAAGGCGAGGATGGCTGGTCGCACCTGGGTCCGGTCGGCAGCCAGATCGGCAACCAGGCCTCGTTCGATCCGCGCAACTACGGTTACGGCAAACTCAGTGACCTGCTGGCGGCGATCGGTTTGTTCGAACTGAAGAAGGACGGCAAGTCCTCCTACGTACGCGCGCTGCCGAAGAAGAACCGGTAGCGCCGGGCGTTGCCCAGCGTGTGCCGGTCGCGCAGCACTGCAGAAGACATGGTGTGGCTACAGCGTACGTGCGCTGGAGCCGGCATGGCCTTCCGCAAATCCGTTGGCGAAGTCTTCAACGCCATTGAAGGCCAGCAGCAGCACGCCGGCGCACAGCAGCATGTTGCGGTTCGAGCGCCGGTACCCGAGCACCAGCATCACCAGTCCTGCTGCCAGAAGCGTGTAGTTCACTGCATCCCATGCGGTCATGTCGTCTCTCCCTGTGGATGGGCGTATCGTAGCGGCTCCGCGCCATCGCGGCGCACTGCTGCACGCAAGGAAACCCGCATGTTGAAGATCTGGGGCCGCCGCAATTCCAGCAACGTCCGCAAGGTGCTGTGGTGCGCCGAGGAAATCGGCCTGCCGTACGAGTCCATCGAAGTGGGTGGCAGCCACGGTGGCACGCAGTCGCCGGAGTACGTGGCGATGAACCCGAACGGCCTGGTGCCGGTGATCGAAGACCACGGCCTGCCGCTGTGGGAGTCGAACACCATCGTGCGCTACCTCAGTGCGCGCTATTCGCTGGGCACGCTGTATGCCGAAGATCCGATGGAGCGCGCCCAGGCCGAAAAGTGGATGGACTGGAGCACCTCGCGGATGGCGCCGCTGTACTCCGAACTGATCTGGGGCATCATGCGCACCGCACCGGCCGACCGCGATGAGGCGCGCATCAATGCAGCGATCGTGCGCGCCGGTGATTTCCTGGCGCTGCCCAACGCAACCCTGGCCAAGCAGCCGTGGCTGTCGGGCGACACGTTCGCCATGGGTGACATCGCGCTGGGCTCGTTGATCTACGCCTGGTTCGAACTGCCGATCCAGCGCCCGGACCTGCCGCACCTGGCCGAGTGGTATGCACGCCTGCGCGAACGCCCGGCGTACCAGCGCGGCGTGATGTCACCGATGACGTAAGCGAAGGCGCGACGTTCGGGGTCAGAGCCCTTTTCTGCGGAAAGGGATCCGACCTCAAGCCATCGGGGTCGGATCCCACCCGGCGGGCGGGCTCTGACCCCAGCGCATTGCCTTCAGTACAGATCCGTCGGATCCACATCCAGCGACCAGCGCACCTTGCGTGCCTCCGGCAGCGCGTACAACTGCGGCACCAGCTGTGCCAGTACCCCATGCAGCGGCGGCCGCTGTGCCGCCGACAGCAGCAGCTGCGTGCGCTGATATCCGGCACGGCGTGGCATCGGCGCCGGCATCGGCCCGTAGGCATCCACCATGTCCTGTTCACCCAGCAGTTTCCGCGCAGCGAGCAGGAACGCGTTGGCATGCTCGACCTGCTGCGCTTCGGCACGCATCAATGCCAGGTGCGCGAAGGGCGGGAACCCGGCTGCCTGGCGCTGGTTGAGTTCGGCCTGGGCGAACGGGTGGTAGCCACCGTTGACCAGCGTCTCCAGCAGCGGATGGCCCGGATGATGGGTCTGCAGCCATACTTCACCCGGATCGCGCGCGCGACCGGCGCGGCCGGCTACCTGGATCAGCTGCTGCGCCAGTTTTTCGCTGGCGCGGAAATCGGCCGAGAACAGGCCTTCGTCGATGCCCACCACCACCACCAGCGTCAGCTTGGGCAGGTCGTGGCCCTTGGCCAGGATCTGCGTGCCGACCAGGATGCCGGGCGTGTTGCCGAGCTTGGCCAGCTGCTGCTCCAGCGCATCGCGGCGGGCGGTGGTGCCACGGTCGATGCGCACCACCGGGAAATCGGCGAAGGCACTGACCAGGTGTTCTTCCAGCCGCTCGGTGCCGATGCCCTGTGGCTGCAGGGCCAGGCTGCCGCAGGCGGGGCAGGCCAGTGGTGCCGGCTGCCGCGCACCGCAGTGATGGCATTGCAGGCGACGGCCACCGCCATGCACGGTCATCGGTGCATCGCAGCGGTTGCAGGGTGCGGTCCAGCCGCAGTCGTGGCACAGCAGCACCGGCGCATAGCCGCGGCGGTTCTTGAACACCAGCACCTGCTGGCCACGCTGCAGGTGTTCGCCGATGCCGGCCAGTACGTCGGCGGAAAGGCCATCGCGAAGCGGGCGTTTGCGGACGTCGAGGATGCGCACGCGCGGCGGTCGGGCATCACCGGCGCGCTGTTTCAGGCGCAGGTGCGCATAGCGGCCGGCATAGGCGTTGTGCAGGGTTTCCAATGACGGCGTGGCGCTGCCCAGCAGCACAGGAATGCCCTGCGCCTTGGCCCGCACCAGAGCGAAATCACGTGCGTGGTAGCGGATGCCGTCCTGCTGCTTGTAGCTGCCGTCGTGCTCTTCGTCCACGATCAGCAGGCCGGGTTGCGGCAGCGGAATGAACACCGCCGAACGCGTGCCCACGATCACCCGTGCTTCGCCGCGCGAGGCCGCAGCCCAGACCCGCGCGCGTTCGTTGTCGGTCAGCCCCGAGTGCAACGCATGCACGGCGATGCCGAGACGGCCACGGAAGCGCGCCAGGGTCTGCGGGGTCAGGCCGATCTCGGGCACCAGCACCAGGGCCTGCCTGCCCTGCGCCAGGCAATGGATGATGGCCTGTAGGTAGACCTCGGTCTTGCCGCTGCCGGTCACCCCGTCCAGCAGGAATGCCTGGAAGCTTTCGGCGGCGGTGATCGCGGCCACCGCTTCGGCCTGCTCCGCATTGAGGGTGGGGCCGGGCAGGGGCTGGGCGTGCTGCGGCGCCACGCTCAGGGCGATGCGCTCGGCCAGGTCGCGCTTGCCCAGGCTGCGTGCGGCCACCCGCCAGTCCTGCATGCGCGCGGACAGGACATCTTCGTCCACCACCGCTTCGGCCAGCAGCTCGGCCAATTGCCGCGGTCGGCTGCCGGCGCGCAGCTTCTCGCGCTGGGCATGGCCTTCAGGTGTCAGCTGCCAACCCCAGTGATGGGTGTCGGGCAGCGGTTCGCCATGCCGCAGCGGGCCGGGCAGGGCGGTGCTCAGTACTTCGCCCAAGGGGGCGTGGGCATAGCGGGCCAGCCACTGCAGGCTCTGCCACAACTCGCCCTGCAGCAGCGGTGTGGTGTCACACCAGGCCAGTGCCTGGCGCAGGCCCTGGCTGTCCTCGGTTTGCCCGTGGCCGGCCACCACGCCGATCAGTTCGCGGTTGCCGAACGGCACCTTCAGCCGGCAGCCGACCGCTACCGTCGGGCCTTCGCCCTGCGGTGGCAGGTAGTCGAACAGGCGCGGCAGGGGCACGGGCAGGGCGACCTGCAGGGTCGGGACAGGGCCGGATTCAGGGGCGAGCATCGGGTCAGTGTAACGGCCCATGCGAGGGCGCATGGCAGTGGCAGATGCGACTGGCATGCCCTCCGGCGAATCATAAATGTCACCTAAATATCGGTGTCTATTGGAGATTCAGTCTTATCCACATCTTCTGTGGATAAGTCTGTGCGTTAGCGGCTCATGGCGCCGTATGAGGCCGATGGCGACGGCCTCACGCTTTGGTTGGTCAAAAAATAGCCACACTTTAAATTCAATTGAAATCAACAACTTAAGTGTGAAACATTGCTGAAACAGGGTGAATTCAGCCATTCACGCAGGAATCGCCCGGTTCCCGCGTGGTGCTGTGCACAACCTGCAGCAGAAACCGTCTGCAATCGCAAGTCCTGCCGGGCAGCGATGGGCTGCCGCTATCATGCCGGCAGACCTTTGGAGTGACCGATGACGGCTGTGCCCGCCCCTGTTTCCTCGACCGCGGCCGGCGCGCTGTCGGCATTCCTGCGTGGCGTCGAACGCCGTGCCCTGGTCGTGGCCGAACTGCAGTGCGGTGACCCCGCCCGTGCCGAACAGACGCTGGTGGCGGTGATGCGCGCCTTCGCCGCAGTCGCCAGCGACCTGCCGATGGCGCAGTGGCCCAGCCGCTTCTGGACCCTGCTGGGCCAGCGCCAGGCGCTGCGCGAGCCGGCCAGCGGTCAGTGGCCACCGTCGCTGGCCGCGCTGGGCGAGATGGCCCCCTTGCCACGGCTGGCCCTGCTGCTGCGGGTGGGGGGCAGCCTGGACGAGGGCATCGCCACCCGCGTTCTGGATGTAGACGAAGAAGGCTATCAGCGCCTGTTGGCCACGGCCTGCCCACGCGATGCCGATGGCCAGCCCGACGCCGCTGCATGGCGCGCTCTGGCCGAACAGGTGCAGCTGCGTGTCCGCGACCTGCCGGCCAAGCGCCTGCAGCAGCTGCAGCAACCGTCCGCGCCAGCGGCCAACAACCAGGCGCCTGCGTCCAGCTGGCGTGCACCGCCGCGCGACGAACGCGCATCTGCAAGCGGCAAGCGCCGCCGCCCCAATGCCAAGCCGCGCTGGCGTGGCCCGGTGATCCTGTTGATCACCGTGGCGGTGCTGCTGCTGGCTGCGTTGGGCTGGCGCCATTGGCAGGGCCGTGCGCTGACTGCCGATGGCCCCCTGCCCGAAGGCGTGGTGGGTGAGGCCGGGCCGGTCACCGTCGAGGCGCTGCCAGCCAGCGATGTCCGCCCTGCTGCGGGCAGCGATGCGCAGGCCAGCGAAGATGCCGCGATGCTGGCCGACCGCGATTACCCGCTGCTGGCCGAGGCCGACATGCATGCCTGGAGTGCCGCCGGCGGCCCGTTGCCGGTGGACGAGTCACAACCCAAGCCGACCCACCCGGAACCGGTCGGCGCAGCGCTGGAAACCTCTGCTGCCGATGAATAAGCTCCTCTTCGCCGGCCTGCTGCTGGCCCTGCCGCTGTCGCTGGCGGCCGCTCCGCAATCAGTGAACGTGCCGCTGCCCGCACCGTCGGCAACACCATCGGCCGCGCCCACTGCGGCGCCCACTGCCGCGGCGGCATTCGCGCAACTCGATCCCGCCCAGCAACGCCAGCGCCGCAGCGACTACGCCGCGTGGCGCGCCCTGCCCGAGGGCGAACGCGAACGCATCCGCCAGGCCGCCGCCCGCTTCGCCGCGTTGCCGGCCGACCAGCAGCAACGCCTGCGCGCGCAGTTCCAGGCACAGGACCAGGCCTTCCGCGAAGGCTGGCGGCTGGGCCCGCAACTGGGCGCCGAATTCCCCAAGCTGCACGGCCTGTTCGGCTTCGTACCGCCGCAACAGCGCGATGCCGTGCTTGCCGTGCTGCGCCAGCTGAGCCCGTCGCAGTTGGCGCAGCTGGCCCTGGTCGCCCAGCGCACGCCGCCGCAGGAACGCGACAGCGTACGCAGCGCATTCCTGACGGTCCCCGCCGCCGAACGCGACACCTGGCTCAAGCGCCAGGCCGGCCAATAAGCGAAAAGGGGACGGAGGGAATTAAGTCGTTTTTGGCTCGACTGTGCCGGATACGACTTAATTTCCTCCGTCCCCTTTATGGGGCAGTCATGGGAATGACCGCCCGGCGCGCGTAAGATGGCCGGCCGCAACCCGGTGCCTGTGCCCTTCGCGCGCAACCGTAGTTCGCGTCAAGCACCTTATGTCTACTGCAACCTCCACGCCGCGCTTCAGCAAGGAAGTCGGCGCTACCGGTCTGCTTGCCCTGCCGCTTGTGCTCGGGCACGTCTCCACCGGTCTGATCTCCTTCGTCGACAACGTGATTGCCGGCCACCATGCGACATCCACCCTGGCCGCAGTGACCATCGGCACTGCGCTGCTGTGGCTGCCGATGCTGATCCCGATCGGCACGCTGATCTCCCTCACCGCCTCGGTGTCGCAGCTGCATGGCGCCGGCCGTGAGCGCGAGATCGGCCCGCTGTTCCGGCAGGCGCTGTGGCTGGCGCTGGGCCTGGGCCTGATCATGTTCACCTTCCTCACCGTGGTACCGCCGCTGCTGCCGGCATTCGGCATCGCCCCGGACATCGTGCCCGGCGCAACGGCCTTCCTGCATGCGGTGCGCTGGGGTGGCCCGGCGCTGACGCTGTACTTCTGCATGCGCTATCTCAGTGAAGGCATGCATTGGACGCTACCGACCATGCTGCTCGGTTTTGGTGGCCTGCTGGTGCTGGCGCCGATGGGGTACGTGCTGGCCAACGGCAAGCTGGGCTTCCCGGAAATGGGCGCTGAAGGCCTGGGCATCGCCTCGGCGGTGATGATGTGGCTGCAGGCGATCGCCTTCGGTACCTACCTGTGGTTCACCAAGCGCTTTGCCCACCTGCAGCTGTTCTCGCACTTCGAGGGGCCGCGCTGGTCAGCGATCTGGGACCTGCTGCGCACCGGCCTGCCGATCGGCATCACCGTGCTGATGGAAGGTGGCCTGTTCATCGTCACCGCATTGCTGATTGGTCGCCTGGGCGCCAATGAAGCAGCCGCGCACCAGATCGCGATCAACGTGGCGCAGCTGTGCTTCATGATCCCGATGGGCGTGGCCGAGGCGACCACCGTGCGGGTCGGCCATGCGGTTGGCCGTGGCGATGGCTTCGGCGTGCGCCGTGCGGCGTGGGCCGGCTACGCGATCATCATGGGCACGCAGACGCTGTCGGCGGCGGCACTGCTGTTCGGCCACGACGCCATCGTCGGCGTCTACACCAACGACCTGGCCGTGGCCGGGCTGGCCTCGACCCTGCTGCTGTACGCGGCCACCTTCCAGTTCCCCGATGGCATCCAGGTGCTGTCGGCCGGCGCGCTGCGCGGCCTGAAGGACACCCGCGTGCCGATGTTCATCGCCATGTTCGCCTACTGGGGCCTGGGCATGCCGCTGGGCGCCGGGCTCGGCCTGGGCCTGGGCCTGGGGCCGCAGGGCATGTGGATCGGCCTGATCGTCGGCCTGACCGCCGCCGCCATCCTGATGGGCTGGCGTCTGAGCCGCAGCAGCAAACGCATTGGCCAGTCCACGCTGGCCTGACATCACGCCGGTCCCGGGCAACCGTGACCGGCGATCCCCTGACTTGTGTCCGATGCTGCCTCACGCGGCACCGGCTATGCTGTTACCACGGCAAGAAGCCATCCGGAGTGCTCCATGAACCAACCCGTGCCGCCGCTGCCCCCGGCGAACCGCAATCCTGTCGCCAGCTTCTTCATCGGGCTGTGGGACGTGATGAATTTCACCCGCCGGTTGATCCTCAACCTGGTGTTCTTCGGCCTGTTGCTGCTGGTGCTGGTGATGTTCATCGTCGCTGCGGGCATGGGCGCAGGTGCCAGCAAGGCGCTGCAGGACCGCACCACCCTGGTGATCGCGCCGGAAGGCCGCCTGGTCGAGCAGTACAGTGCCGATCCGGTCAGCCGCGCGCTGGCCAAGGCCGTCGGTGACAACGGTGCCGAGGAAGTGCAGCTGCGCGATCTGATCCGGGTGATCGAGAGCGCGCGCGATGACAAGAAGATCGAGCGGGTGGTGCTGGAACTGGACAAGCTGCAGCCGTCCGGTTTCGCCTCGCTGCGCGAAGTGTCCGCCGCGCTGCAGGAACTGCGCGCTTCGGGCAAGCAGCTGGTGGCCTTCAGCGAGAGCATGGGGCAGTCGCAGTATCTGCTTGCCGCACAGGCCGACGAGGTCTACCTGGATCCGATGGGGTCGGTGGTGCTGGAAGGCCTGGGTCGCTACCGCCAGTATTTCCGCACCGGCCTGCAGGACAAGCTGGGCGTGGACGTGCACCTGTTCAAGGTGGGCGAGTACAAGTCGGCGGCCGAGCCGTACGTGCTCGACGCAGCATCGCCGGCGTCCAAGGAAGCCGATCTGTTCTGGATGAACGATGTGTGGCAGCGCTACCTCGGCGATATCGCCAAGGCCCGCCGCCTGGATCCGGCACAGCTGGCGGCCGGTATCGACACCCTGCCTGAAGGCGTCGCTGCCGCCGGCGGCGACCTGGCCAAGTTCGCCCTGCAGCAGAAGCTGGTGACCGCGCTGAAGACCCGCGAGGAATTCGAGGATCTGATGATCGAGCGCGGCGTGGCTGACGAAGACGCCGACGGCGGCTTCCGCAACATCGATTTCGGCACCTACATGGCCCAGCTCGATGCGCGTCGCAACCCGGTTGATTCGCGTCCGCAGGTCGCCGTGGTGGTGGCCTCCGGTGAAATCAGCGGCGGCGATCTGCCGGCCGGCCGTATCGGTGGTGAATCGACCTCGGCGCTGCTGCGCGCGGCGCGCGACGATGACGACGTCAAGGCTGTGGTGCTGCGTGTGGATTCGCCGGGTGGCGAGGTCTACGCCTCCGAGCAGATCCGTCGCGAAGTGGTGGCCTTGCAGGCTGCGGGCAAGCCGGTGGTGGTGTCCATGGGTGACCTCGCTGCATCGGGTGGTTACTGGATCAGCATGAACGCCGATCGCATCTATGCCGATCCGTCGACCATCACCGGTTCGATCGGCATCTTCGGCATGATCCCCAACTTCAGCCGTGCGCTGGACAAGTTCGGCGTGCACACCGACGGCGTCGGCACCACCCGTTTTGCCGGTGCCTTCGATGTCACCCGGCCGATGGACCCTGCGGTGGGCCAGGTCATCCAGTCGGTGATCAACAAGGGTTATGCCGATTTCACCGGCCGTGTTGCCGAGGCCCGCAAGAAGCCGGTCGAGGCGATTGACGAAGTGGCCCGTGGGCGTGTCTGGAGCGGTGCGCAGGCCAAGGAGCGCGGTCTGGTCGATGCCTTCGGTGGCCTGAAGGACGCCGTGGCTGACGCTGCTGGCCGGGCCAAGCTGGGCGCGACCGACAAGTACCGTGTGCGCTACATCGAGAAGGCGGCCACGCCGTTCGCGCAGTTCGTCAGCGGCTTCGCTGGCAGCCACGTCGGCGCCTGGATGCTGGCCGATTCCGGCGTGGGCCGGATGATGCTGGCGCGAACGATGCCGGAAATCGATACGCAGCTGCGCTTCGTTGAAAATGCGGCCCGCGAGAAGGGCAACGGTGCACCGGTGAAGTCGCTGGCGTATTGCTTCTGCGGGTTCTGATGGCCCATCCACGCATGGCGTGGATCTACTGAACGCACAACGCCCGGCCTTGGCCGGGCGTTGTTGCATGCGGGGTTCTACTGCGCGTCGGCCTCTGCCTTGCGCTCGCGTTCGGCCGCCTCGTCCAGGGTCTTCTGCACGGCCTTTGCGCGGTCCAGCGGCTGATTGAACGCCTTGGCCATCGCCTGCGGTTGCGGTGGTCGTTCGGGATTGGGCGGTGCAGGGCGCTGGCACCCGGCCAGCGCGACGGCCGACAGCAGGACGGGAATCAGGACGCGCATGGCAGCTCTCCACGAGGGACGTGCAGTCAGTGTCGCATCCCGGGCGGCGGACGGTCGTGAGCGCGTATCCTTGCCGCATCGAAACACAGCGGGCGCGGCCCCGGAGGACATATGACCCAGCAACGGTGGCGCCTGGATGGGCAGACGGCCCTGATCACCGGTGCCAGCGCCGGTATCGGCCTGGCGATCGCGCATGAACTGGCCGGTCTCGGCGCCGATCTGATGATCGTCGGCCGCGACCTGGACATGCTGGAGAGTGCCCGCGACGAACTGCTGGATGTGTATCCGCAGCACCAGGTGCATGCCTTGGCCGCCGATGTGTCCGATGACGAAGATCGCCGGCAGATCCTGGACTGGGTCGAGGACCACGCCGACGGCCTGCACATTCTGGTCAACAATGCCGGTGGCAACATCACCAAGCCCGCCACGGAATATTCCGAAGACGAGTGGCGCGGCATTTTCGAGACCAATCTGTTCTCGGCGTTCGAGCTGTCGCGCTATGCGCATCCGTTGCTCGCGCGCCACGCTTCGTCGGCCATCGTCAACGTCGGCAGCGTGTCCGGCCTGACCCATGTGCGCAGCGGCGTGGTCTATGGCATGACCAAGGCGGCGATGCACCAGATGACCCGCAACCTCGCGGTGGAGTGGGCCGAGGACGGCATCCGGGTCAATGCAGTAGCGCCGTGGTACATCCGGACCCGTCGCACGTCCGGCCCGCTGTCCGATACCGACTACTACGAGGAAGTGATCGGACGCACGCCGATGCGGCGCATCGGTGAGCCGGAGGAAGTGGCCTCGGCCGTGGGCTTCCTGTGCCTGCCGGCATCGAGCTATGTCACCGGCGAATGCATCGCGGTGGATGGCGGCTTCCTGCGATACGGGTTCTGACGGGACCACCCGCTGCGAATCGGCATCCACGGCGGGCGTGGATGCTCTACTTCGGTACGGGGCAGTCGCTGGCTTCCAGCACGGCCTGCAGGCGTTCGCGTTCGCCGCGCGCTGCCGGTTGGTTCTCGGGCGCAGCAAAGCGCTCGCGACCGCGTGCATCGCGGAAGCGCTGCTGCCAGCTGCCGCAGCGCTGCGCTTCGGCCACTTCAGTGCAGCGGTCCCGGACCACCTCGCAGCTGGCGGCGTTCACCGGTGTCGCTCCGCCCAGGCCCTGCACGTTCAACAGTTCGCAGCGGCCTGGTGCAGCCTCGTACTCATGCAGGTACGAGCTTCCCTCGCTGCCGAGGCATTGATAGATCGCCGGCAGCGGTGGCTTTGACGGTGTGTTGCCATCCCCCGACGTGGCGTCGCTCGAACGTGGCAGCACCGCGCTGTCGAGTATGGCGTCGCCGCCTTCGTGCTCGACCATGCGTGCTTCCATGATCGTTCGGCCCTCACGTGGCTGCGTCGCGGCAGGCTCGGCGGCGACGTCCACGGACGGCATCGCTGCAGGCGGCGGAGTGGGGCTGTTCTGCACCGGTACGATCGGCGCCGTCGGCGAAGGCGCCGGGACACGCTGGATTTCCTGCCGGGTGCCGGCGGGGCAGGGGGTGCGTTGCAACGTAGGAACATCGCTGCTGCCCATGCAGCGGTAGATCACCATGTCGTCGGCCAACGCGTTGCCGGGCAACAGGGCCATGGCCAGCCAGATCAGTCTTCTCATGCGAGCAGCCTACAGCGGTGGTCCATGCCCCGGTAGTTGCCAACCTTGGTTGGCACCGCTGTTTGCCAGTGCCCACCAAGGTGGGCATCTACCAAAGAGGGGGTACCGTCCCCAGCACAGGGCTCAGCCGCCGCAGTCCTGCGCCAGCCGCGCGTCGATGCCACGCTGCTCCTTGCTGATCGCGGTGCGCTCGCTCTGCAGCGCGCTGTTGTAACGCCGGTCCAGTTCCCAGCGACGATCACGCAGGCGTGCGCACACTTCCTGCGGGGGCAGGGCGTGGCAGGTATCGCGCACCAGGATGTTGCCGGCAGGCACGTTGACACCGACGCCCACTGACGGCGGGCGATACACCGCAGGCCCGCCGCCGATGGGGGGGCCGATGGTGTTGCCGCTGCCGGCCGGACGCGGCCCCGGATGCGGTCCGGGGTACGCACCGCCAGGATGACCATGCGGGTACCAGACCGTGGTCCACAGCGGCACCCAGCGCGGATTCCCTTCGTTGTTGTCGCTGGTGTAACGGTCGCCGTCTTCACTCACGCATTCGTACATCGGCTGTGGCGGCTGGATGTAGACATGGCGCACCTCGCGCTCGCGCATCGCTGGCGTCTGCACCGGTGCGGGCGGCGCGGCCTCGGTGCTGACCACCCGTGGCGGCGGGTCGCGCGGCCGTTGCAGGTCGCGCACTTGCTGGCGGCCGGCCGTGCAGGGCTTGTCCTGCAGCGCGACGGCACCATTGCTGCCGACGCAGCGGTAGACCCGCACGTCGTCGGCGGCAAGGGCCGGCAACGACAGCAGCAGGGCCAGAGACAGGACAGCGCGCAGCAGGGTCATGGGCGCAGCGTGCGCGATCGGCAACGCCGACGCAATGGACCTGTCAGGAGCGCAGTACGTTGCCACTGAGCGCGTCGCGGATCGGCGTGGGTTGGGCCAGGCCGCCGGTCTGCCCATCGAGGATGCCGTCGAGCAGGCGCAGCAGGCGTGGGTCCAGTTCTTCGCGGCTGCGCGCGGGGGGCTCGCCGGCAAGGTTGGCACTGGTTGATACCAGGGGGCCACCCCAGGCCTGGCACAGCGCTGCGACCAGCGGGTGGGCGCTGATGCGTACCGCGATGCCGCTGTGTTCGCCGGTGATCCAGCCGGGCGCGCGGGTACCGGCGGGCAGGATCCAGGTGTTGGCGCCGGGCCAGCTGGCGAGCACTGCGCGCTGGCGCGCATCGGGCAGCGCCTGCAGGCGCACCCAGCCCTGCAGCTGCGACAGGTCAGCGGCCACCAGGATCATGCCTTTCTCGATCGGGCGCTGCTTCAGTCGCAGCAGCGTGTGCACCGCTGCCTCGTGCGCAGGATCGCAACCCAGGCCCCAGACCGCTTCGGTCGGGTAGGCAATCACCCCGCCACTGCGGAGCGTGGCGACTGCGGTGTCCAGTGTGAGTTCTTTCATGGCGGCGACCGGGCCCGGCGTGGGCCTTCATTATCCCCCCGCTGCGTGCAGAGCGGGTGGAGCGGTGGGGGCGGACCGTGGGTCCGCTCACCTTGGCAGATCATCCACGCATGGCGTGGATCTACTTGGCCGCCTTCTTGACGGCCTTCTTTGCCGGTGCCTTCTTGGCCACGGCCTTCTTCGCAGCCGCCTTCTTGGCCGGCGCCTTCTTGGCAGCAGCCTTCTTCGGCGCGGCTTCCTTCTTCACTGCCGCCTTCTTTGCCGGTGCCTTCTTGGCGGCGGCCTTCTTGGCGCCGAAGCCCTTGCGCACCGGCTTGCCGGTTTCTTCCATCAACTGCTGCACCTCGGCCAGGGTCAGCGATGCCGGTTCACGATCCTTGGGGATCTTGCCGTTCATCTTGCCGTCGCTGATGTACGGGCCGAAACGACCGTTCAGCACCTGGATGTCGCTGCCCTCGAACTCCTTGATGATCCGGTTGCGCGCGATTTCTTCCTTCTCTTCGATCAGGAACACGGCGCGGGCCAGGTCGATGGTGTACGGGTCGTCTTCCTTCTTCAGCGAAGCGTAGGTGCTGCCGCGCTTGGCGAACGGGCCGAAGCGGCCGATGCCGACGCTGACGTCCTCGCCCTTGTCCTCACCCAGCGCGCGCGGCATCAGGAACAGTTCCAGCGCGTCTTCCAGGGAAATGGTGTGCATCGACTGGCCCGGCCGCAGCGAGGCGAACTTGGGCTTGTCCTCGGCATCCTCGGCGGTGCTGCCGATGGCCGCGTACGGCCCGAACCGGCCCAGGCGCACGCTGACCGGCTTGCCGGTCTTCGGGTCGGTACCCAGCTCGCGCGCACCACTGGCCTCGGCACGGTCGACCGATTCCTTCTTGTCTTCGACCAGTTCCTTGAACGGTCCCCAGAAGCGCGACATCAGCGGAATCCACTCTTCCTCGCCACGCGAGACGGCATCGAGCTCGTCCTCCAGCTTGGCGGTGAAGTCGTAGTCGACGTACTGGGTGAAGTGGCTGGACAGGAACTTGGACACCGCACGGCCGACATCGGACGGGCGGAAGCTGCGGCCTTCCATTTCCACGTACTTGCGGAACAGCAGGGTCTGGATGATCGAGGCGTAGGTCGAAGGACGACCGATGCCGTACTCTTCCAGCGCCTTCACCAGCGCCGCTTCAGTGAAGCGCGGCGGCGGCTGGGTGAAGTGCTGGTCGGCCACGATGCGCTCCAGCGGCACGCGGTCGCCCGGCTTCATCGCCGGCAGCTTGCGGCCTTCATCGTCATCCTCGGCGCTCTTGCTGTCCTTGCCTTCCTCGTACACGGCCAGGAAGCCGGGCACCACCACCGTGGTGCCGCTGGCGCGGAACACATGTTCGCTGCCGGCCGACAGGTCCACGCTGACGGTGTTGAGCGTTGCCGGGATCATCTGGCAGGCCACTGCACGCTTCCAGATCAGCTCGTACAGCTTGCGCTCGTCGTCGGTCAGGAACCGCGCGACCTGGGCCGGGGTGCGCAGTGCCGAGGTCGGGCGCACCGCTTCGTGCGCTTCCTGGGCGTTCTTGGACTTGGTCTGGTAGGTGTTGGGCTGGTCGGGCAGCGAGGCGATGCCGTAATCACGGGCAATCACGTCGCGGATTTCGGCCAGCGCGTCCTGCGACAGGTTCACCGAGTCGGTACGCATGTACGAGATCAGGCCGACCGTGCCTTCGTCGCCGCCGATGTCCACGCCTTCGTACAGCTTCTGCGCGACCTGCATGGTCTTGCGCGTGGTGAAACCGAGCTTGCGCGAAGCTTCCTGCTGCAGCGTGGAAGTGGTGAACGGCGGCGCGGGGCGGCGCTTGCGCTCCTTGCTGGCCACGTCGGTGACATGCAGGGCGCCCTGCGCGGCCTGCTGGATGCGCAGGCGGGCGGCCTCGGCGGTGTCGCCGTCGGTGACGGTGAACTGCTCGAACTTCTGCCCGTCCAGCTTGACCAGCTTGGCGTTGAAGTGCTGCGAGGGATGCGCGCACTCGGCGGCGATCGACCAGTACTCGCGGGCGATGAAGGCTTCGATCTCTTCCTCGCGCTCGACGATCATGCGCAGCGCCGGGCTCTGCACGCGGCCTGCCGACAGGCCGCGCTGGACCTTGCGCCACAGCACCGGCGACAGGTTGAAACCGACCAGGTAGTCCAGCGCGCGGCGCGCCTGCTGGGCATCGACCAGGTCGCTGGCGATCTCGCGCGGCTGGCTGATCGCTTCCTTGATCGCGCGCGGGGTGATCTCGGTGAACACCACGCGCTGCATCGGCTTGTCCTTGACCAGCCCGCGCTCCTTCAGGATCTCGGCGATATGCCAGCTGATCGCTTCACCCTCGCGATCCGGGTCGGTCGCCAGCAGGATGTCGTCGGCGCCCTTTGCGGCCTTGGCGATCGCATCGACATGCTTTTCGTTCTTCTCGATCACGTCGTAATGCATGGCGAACCCGTTGTCCGGGTCAACCGCGCCTTCCTTCGGGATCAGGTCACGCACGTGCCCATACGAGGCCAGGACCGTGTAGTCCTTGCCGAGGTATTTGTTGATCGTCTTGGCTTTGGCCGGCGATTCAACGATGAGCAGGTGCTTGGGCATGGCAGCAGGGTCTGTGGGTAAGCCGCGGGGAAGGGCCGCTAGGGTGGAGCAAACGGCCGCATTAGTGAAGCGGCCACGGGCAAATCAATAAACTGAACGCCCGGGACTGTGCCGGGCGTTCAGGTTTCACCTTATTAGAGGAATCACGCCCGGCCTGCCATTGTCAAGCAGGGGGGCGTGAGGATGGCCGTCCGCGACGGCGCATTGGCCCTCGATCCGCGATCACGACGCCATGTTGGCGATGACGCCGACGGCGAAGATGATCGCGGCGAAACCGGCCAGCATCAGCAGGCCGCCCAGCACCAGGATCACGATGGTCACCGTGCCCATCTCGCGGCGCTGCAGCTGCGGCTGGTCGGTATAGGCCCAGCGGTCGACCACCACGGTGTCGCAGATCAGGTCATGCAGGCCCTGCTTGCGCTCGGTGAAGGCGGCCATCAGGTAGCCGATGCACAGTGTCAGGCCACTGAGGATGGTGGCGAAATAGCGGCCGATGCTGCGGCCCAGGGTCAGGCGATCGCCATTGCCGCGCACGACCTTGATGCCGATGGCCATCTTGCCGAGGGTGGCACCGCCGCGGGAGGCATGGAACCAGCCGTAGTAGGCGGCGGCGATGAACAGGCCGGCCAGGCCACTGATCAGCTGGGTGACCACTTCAACCGCTGTTTCGCCGCTGCCGGCAGCGCCCATGCCCGCGCCGAGCACGAAGCCTAGTACGCCACCAACCACGCCGCTGGGAATCAGCAGGACGAAGTAGTCGATCAGGTAGGCGGCAAAGCGCTTCCAGAAGCCGGCATAGACCACCTCGCCGCCCTGCACCGGCTGCGAATAGTCATTGCCGCCTGCACCGGGCGCGGTGTACGGCGAGCTGCTGAGGGCGCCGGTGCCCGGCAGGGGCGCGGTGCCGTTGTCGATCGCGGCGTAGTCGTTGCGCAGGTCGAAGCCACCGGTGGCGGGGGACGTGCTGGCATCGGCCAGGGTCTGCAGGCCCAGCTCTTCCACCATCTGCCGCAGCGGCGCCCACTGCCCCATGCCTTCGCGCCAGACCAGGGTGTCCAGGTTCAACTGGCCACGCTGGAAGCGCTGGCGGATCTCGGTGACCTCCAGCGGTCCCTGGCGTTGCTGTCCTTCGGCGTAGTACCACTCAGTCATTGCATGTCCCCTGTTGGGTCGTCCTTGGTGGGTTGCCCGATGCGCGGCTCAGCCGCGGCATTGCGTGGGCAGATACTTGTCGTCGCTTTCGCCGCTGCATTCCCAGCGCCCGCTGTCGCGGTCGTATTCGAGCCAGAGCAGGTCGCCATCCTGGCTCTTGCCGGGAACCGCCAGCGTCGCTTCGATGCCGCAGTGGCCATTGTTGAAGCGGCCGATATGCACGGCCGACAGGCCCTGGCCTGCGAATTCGTCCGCCGCCGGGAAGCCGGCGTCGTTGGCGCCCGGGCAGCGGCCCTGGTCATCGGCGAAGTGCTGGACCTTGTCCTTCAGCGGCTGCAGCACGGTGACCGCGCCGGCGACCTTGGCCTTGATGGTGTAGTCGTTGTAGGCCGGCAGGGCGATCGCGGCCAGGATGGCCAGGATCGGCACCACCACCAGCAGTGCGACGCCGCCGATGATGGCGGTCAACGCGCAGCCGGACAGGCCCTTCTTCGCGACCGGCGCAGCGTCCATCGCCGTGGCCGCGTACGGAGAGGCGGGGGGAAGGGTTGGCGGCAGAGGGGCGGCAGGCGGCGGCGGTGGCGCCGTGGCGGCTGCATCAACGGCGGGCACGATCAGGCCCAGTTCGTCGACCACGTTGCGCAACGGCTGCCATTGCGGCAAGCCGTCGCGCCATACCAGGGTGTCCAGGGTGATCTGGTTGCTGCGGAACAGCTCGATCAACTGTTCCGAGGGCAACGGGCCTTGCTGGCGGTTGCCTTCGGCATGGAACCACTCACTCACGGGGACGCTCCTGAATGCGCACGGTCCCCAAGTGTACGGTCAGTGCAGGGGTTCTGGCTCGTCCACGAACATCTGCGTTTCCATCCAGGCGTAGGCCGCCTCGGCGCCGGGCTGGTTGAACAGCACCATCAGCACCACCCATTTCAGGTCGTCCAGGTCCAGCTCGTCCTGGTCCAGGGCCATCGCCCGGTCCAGCACCAGCTCGCGCTGGCCGGCATCGAGGATGCCGTGCTGTTCCAGGTACAGCAGGAAACCACGGCACTCCACGTCAAGCTTGTCCAGCTCCGGGCCGTGATAGATGCGCACCGGGCCATCGACCCGGGCCTGGGCCGCGCTCGGGCGCTGCGCTGCCAGGGCATCGAGCCATTCGAATGCCTTGTTGATCTCAGTGGGGCTGAAACCGGCCTGGATCAGGCCATTCTGCAGGGAGTCGCGGTCACGGATCAGGTCCGCATCTTCGCTGAAATAGTGTTCAAACAGGTACAACAGTACATCCAGGATGCTCTCTTTCATTGCCCCTCGGCCTGCGTCGCGCGACGCTGTGGAGGTGAAGAAACTAGGGACGTCGACAGTAGCGGCCGTGTACGCACACCACGATCCCCGCAAGTTCCATGGCCAGCAGCATGGAGGACACCTCCGACGCCGTCAATCCACACTGCGTGATCAGTGAATCCATACTGATTGGGTCGTGCTCCAGCACCCGCCACAAGCGCTGGTAGTCAGCGTCGTTCGCCCAGCATGCCGGCAGGTCCGCCGGCGCTGCCTGTTCAGTGGGGGTGGCAAGCCGGGTTTGCAAGTCCGGAAGCTGGTGACGCAGTGCCGGGGCCAGCAGTTCCAGCACTTCTTCGGGCCGTTCGACCAGGGCAACCCCTTCACGGATGAGCCGGTGGCAGCCGGCGGCGCGCGGATTGAGCACCGACCCGGGTATCGCGCAGACCTCGCGGCCGGCTTCGGCTGCCAGCCGGGCGGTGATCAGGGCGCCCGAGCGTTGTGCGGCCTCGACCACCACCGTGGCCAGGGCCAACCCGGCCACCAGCCGGTTGCGCGCGGGGAAGTGACCCGGCCGTGCGGGCGTACCTGGCAGGTACTCGCTGAGCACCGCGCCGTCGGTGGCGATTCTTGCCTGCAGGCGGGCATGGCTGGTGGGATAGGCGCGGTCCGGGCCAGTGCCTATCACCGCGAGGGTGCAGCCGCCCGCGTCCAGTGCCGCCTGGTGGGCGGCTGCATCGATGCCTGCCGCCAATCCACTGGTCACCGCCAGCCCGGCCTCGACGAAGCAGGTGGCAAACCGGGCGGCCAGGGCACGGCCGGCGGGGGTGGGTGAACGGCTGCCGACCAGGGCCACCGCAGGACGCCAGGCGATGGCTGGATCGCCGGCAACGAACAGCGCCAGGGGCGGGTTGGGTGCATCGAGCAGGAGGGGCGGGAAAGCCGCATCGTTGCAGGCCAGCAGATGATGATCAGGCTGCTGCAGCCAGCGCTGCGCAAGCGCGAGGGCGCGGGTGTCGGGACGCTCCAGCGCAGCGCATTGTTCCGCCGTGCAGCCGTGGGCCCGCCAGCCGGCAACACCGAGCGCCAACGCTGCATCCGCATTGCCGGTGGTCTGCAGCAGCGCGCGCCTGGGTGCCAGGGAACCAGCCGCGATCAACAGGCGCAGCAGCGCCTCATGTCCATGCTCAGTCATCCCCCGACTATCGGCCTCACGCAACAAAGGCGCCCTAGGGCGCCTTCGCGTATTGCTGTCAGGGTATCCCGGAGGTTGCCGGCCGATGCGGCCGGCACTCCCTGCCGAGGCCGGTCGGGGCCCGGCGCCGGATCATTTCGTGTCCGGATGCAGCGCGCTGTAGCCCACACGCACCGGCTTCACACCCTGCATCACCAACGCGTAGCTGACGTTGTCGAAGGTGCGGAAGACCATGGCATGCGCGGCGTACTCATCGGGCAGGCTGACCCGGCCGGCGCCCGTGCTGACGGAGTCGTCCATGCGCGAGGACCCCGGGAACTTCATCCGGTGCGCCACGTGGCTGCCCTGGCGCCACAGCGAGAACACGGTGCCGTTGTCCACGCCCTGGGCGCGGCCAGCCGAAATCGCGATCACATCGCGCGGACCGCCGGTGCTGAACATGTCGGTGACTGCGAGCACGCGTACATCCACGCCTTCCACGCCGGCGGCGGGGACATGCGGGAAGAACTGCAGGTCGTACGGCGTGGCCTCGACCGGCACCAGACGGTCGCCGGCACGCACTTCACGGCCGCCACTGGCGTTGTCCAGGACCAGGGTTGACGCTTCGGTCTTGCCGCCAGCCACCTTGGTGATGGTGCCGGTGCCGACCTGTGCCAGCTCATAACCCAGTACGCCACGGCGGTGGTTGGGCGCGCTGAAGGCCTTCCAGAGATTGCCGCTGCCCGGGGTGACGTCGCCGTTGGCGGTCAGGTCCTCGGTGGGCTTGGGCTGGGCGTAGCGCACGGTCGGGCGGACCACGGCCCAGCGCTGCCCGACCTGGGCGTCGGCCAGGCGCACATAGGCGGTCTGCCCACCGGTGGCGCGCAGGCGGTTGTCTTCCAGGCCGACCACATAGGGCAGCTGTTCGATGCTGTCGACCACGCTGAGCTGCTTCAGGAACGGCTCGACCTGGGCCAGCGGCACGCCGGTTACCGGGGCTTCCTGGCGCGGGCCGGGCTGGGCCGTCACGCGGTCCAGGTAGGCCAGGCTGAGGACGTCACCGGGATAGATCAGGTGTGGATTGGCGACCTGCGGATTGGCCTGCCATATCTCCGGCCACAGCCATGGTTTCTGCAGGAATCGTCCTGCGATGTCCCACAGGGTGTCCCCTTTGCGGACCACATAGGTGTCCGGGTGCCCGCCATTCACTTCCACGGCGGTAGCATAGGCAGCCACGGTCAGCATCGCCGCGGCGACGACCGTACGAAAACGAAGCAACATAGGTGTGAAGCCCTGATTCCCCAACAGGTTCGCGCACTATAGTCCAGAAACCGGGGCGCAAGGCAAGCGTTGGAGCTAGAATCTGCGACGTATGCCGGCGTACCCCGGCCCCAACCCCGGAAACTGCCATGGCTTTACTCCCCATCCTTGAGTTCCCCGATCCGCGCCTGCGTACCAAGGCTGCGTTGATCGATGCCGCCGAAGTGACCACGCCGGCGTTCCAGGAGCTGCTCGACAACATGTTCGAGACCATGTACGACGCCCCGGGCATCGGCCTGGCTGCCAGCCAGGTGGACGTGCACCAGCGCTTCATGGTCATCGACGTGAGCGAAGAAAAGAACGAGCCGCGCGTCTTCATCAACCCGGAAATCGTCGCCAAGGACGGGGGCCAGGTGTACCAGGAAGGCTGCCTGTCGGTGCCCGGCATCTTCGCCGACGTGACCCGTGCCGACACCATCACCGTCAAGTTCCTGGATCGCCAGGGGCAGCCGCAGGAGTTGACCACCGACGGCCTGCTGGCGGTCTGCGTGCAGCACGAGATGGACCATCTGGACGGCAAGCTGTTCATCGATTACCTGTCGCCGCTGAAGCGCGAGATGGTCCGCAAGAAGCTGGCCAAGCAGCGCAAGCACGTGGCGTGATCGCTGCTCCGGGCCGCCCTTCGGGGTGGCCCGCGCCTGCGCGTGACGCGCGGGCTGCATGGCGCCGGCCGACGGCGCCGTTTTTTTTCCTGCACGATTTCATCCTGCAAGTGGGGTTGCCATGAGGATTGTCTTTGCCGGTACGCCGGAATTCGCGGTGTCGTCGCTGCGCGCGGCCGCGCGTCATCACGAGGTGGTGGCTGTCTATACCCAGCCCGATCGCCCTGCCGGTCGCGGCCGTGGTCTGGCGCCTTCGCCGGTCAAGCTGGAAGCGGTCGCCCGTGGCATCCCCGTGTACCAGCCGGAAACGCTGAAGGACGAAGCGGCCCAGCAGCAGCTGCGTGACCTGCAGCCGGACCTGATGGTGGTGGTGGCCTATGGCCTGATCCTGCCCAAGGCGGTGCTGACCATTCCGACCCACGGTTGCTGGAACGTGCATGGTTCGCTGCTGCCGCGCTGGCGTGGCGCCGCACCGATCCAGCGCGCCATCCAGGCCGGTGACAGCAAGACCGGCATCTGCCTGATGCAGATGGAAGCCGGCCTGGATACGGGCCCGGTGCTGCTGCACCAGGAGCTGCCGATCGCCGCTACCGATACCGGTGGTCAGCTGCACGACAAGCTGGCCGAGCTTGGCGCACAGGTGCTGTCCGATGGGCTGGGCCTGCTGCGCGCCGGCATCAAGCCGATCGCACGGCCGCAGCCGGAGCAGGGCGTGACATACGCGCACAAGCTGGACAAGGCCGAGGCAAAACTTGACTGGGCGCAGGACGCAGAAGCGCTGGCGCGCACGGTGCGTGCATTCAATCCGTGGCCGATTGCCGAGGCACTGCTGGCCGGTGAGCGCGTGCGCATCCATGGCGCGGTGGCGCTGGATGTGGCGCATGGCCAGGCGCCGGGTACGGTGCTGGCCGCTGGCCGCGAGGGCATCGACATCGCCTGCGGGCAGGGCGCGCTGCGTCTGCGTGTACTGCAGCGGGAGGGCGGCAAGGCGATTACCGCCGCCGACTACCTCAATGCGCGCCGTGATCTGCGCGTGGGGGTTTGACGGGTGAGCAAGGCAAACGATTTTTCCATCGCCAAGGCGGCGCCGGGCGCGGCCACCCGCATGCTGGCTGCGCGCGTGCTTGCGCAGGTGTTCACCCGCGGTCGTTCGCTCAAGGCGGAACTGGCCTGGGCGCTGCCGAAGCTGGCCGACACCCGCGACCGCGCGCTGCTTGAAGCGTTGTGCTTTGCGGTGCTGCGTCGTCGCAGCACCTATGACGCCGCCCTGCAGGGATGGATGCAGAAGCCGCTGTCCGCGCGCGACGCCGACCTGCGCACGCTGCTGATGGTGGGCTTCGCCCAGTTGGATGTGCTGGCCCTGCCGGCCCATGCGGCGCTGTCGGCCACGGTCGACGCTGCGCGCGCACTCGGCCGTGAACGCCAGGCTGGCCTGGTCAATGCGATCCTGCGCCGCGCCCAGCGCGAGGGTTTCCCCGAACAACCTGCACGCGACGCATTTCCGGCCTGGCTGGCCGAGGCCGTCGAGCGCGACTGGCCGGCACAGGCCGAGGCGATCTTCGCCGCCAGCCTGCAGCCGGCGCCGCTGTGGCTGCGTGCCAACCGCCAGCAGGGCGGGCGCGACAAGATGATGGCGGCCCTGGCCGAGGCGGGCATTGCCGCCGAAGCCAGCGCGCTGAGCGCCGATGCGCTGCGACTGGCCGTGCCGGTTCCGGTGAACCAGCTGCCCGGCTTCGGCGAAGGCCTGCTGTCGGTGCAGGATCTGTCGGCGCAGTGTGCAGCCGACGCGCTGGCGCCGCCGGCCGGCAGCCGCGTGCTTGACGCCTGTGCCGCCCCGGGCGGCAAGTCGGCGCACCTGCTCGAGCGAGACCCCAGCCTGCGATTGCTGGCGCTGGATATCGATGCCCGTCGTCTGGCGCGCGCCAGGGATACGTTCGCCCGCACCGGTGTGGGCGAAGGCGCCCAGGTCCTGGTGGCCGATGCCAGCGATCCGGGGGCATGGTGGGACGGCGTTCCGTTCGACGCGATCCTGCTGGACGCACCGTGCTCGGCCACCGGCGTCATCCGCCGGCAACCGGACGTGATGTTCCATCGCCGTGCGGAAGACATCGATGCGCTGGTCGGCATCCAGGCCCGCCTGCTGGAAGCCTGCTGGTCGATGCTGCGCCCCGGTGGTGTGTTGCTGTATGCCACCTGCTCGATCCTGCGCGCGGAAAACGTCGATCAGGTAAAGGGCTTCCTGAAATGGCACGCGGATGCGGAAGCGGTCGCGCTGGATGACGCATTTGGTCTGGATTGTGACGGTATTGCTCGCCAGCGCCTGCCCGGTGAAAACGATGCTGACGGATTTTTCTACGCGCGTCTGCTAAAAAAGGGCTGACCCAACCGCTGTCCGAGCCCCCATGCTGAAAACCCGTGCGTCACGCCAGACATGGCTGTTCGTTGTGATGGCCCTGTTGGTGTTGGGTGCCGGGCTGGGACTACGCGATCCCTGGCCCTCGGACGAACCGCGCTTCGCCCTGGTCGCCAAGCAGATGGTGGACAGCGGCGACTGGCTGTTCCCGCACCGTGGGCTGGAGCTGTACTCGGACAAGCCGCCGATGCTGATGTGGTGGCAGGCCACGCTGTACAGCGTGATCGGCAACTGGCGCGTAGCGTTCCTGCTGCCTTCGCTGATCGCTGCACTGGGCACGCTGTGGTGCGTGGTCGACCTCGGGCGGCGCCTGTGGACACGCCAGGTCGGCCTGTACGCTGGCTGGGCGCTGCTGTTCGCCCTGCAGTTCACCTTCCAGGCGAAGAAGGCGCAGATCGACCCGCTGGTGGTGTTGTTCATCACCCTGGCCAACTATGGCCTGCTTCGCCACCTGTTGCTGGGGCCTGCCTGGCGCTGGTGGTGGCTGGGCTGGTTCTTTGCCGGCATCGGGGTGATCACCAAGGGCGTGGGCGTGATCGCGCTGCTGATGATCGTGCCAGCGGTGATCGGTTCGGCCCTGCACTGGCCACGGGTGCGACTGCATGCGCGCGACCTGCGCTTCTGGCTGGCGCCGCTGGCATTCGTGCTGGCCGTCGCGCTGTGGCTGGTGCCCATGGTGATGACCGCGCTGGCCACCCGTTCCGGCGAATACCTGGCCTACATGGACGACATCCTGTTCCGGCAGACCGCCAAGCGCTATGCGCAATCGTGGGACCACCACCAGCCATGGTGGTACTTCCTGGGCACCATGCCGTCGATGTGGATTCCGGCCTTCCTGGCGGTGCCGTGGGCGATCCCCGCCTGGCGGCGCCGGCTGCAGCGCCGGGATGCGCGCTATCTGTTGCTGCTGGGCTGGTGGGCGCTGATCGTGCTGTTCTTCTCGATCCCCAATGGCAAGCGCGACGTCTACATCCTGCCGGCGCTGCCGATGTTCTGCCTGGCACTGGCGCCGTTGCTGCCGGGGCTGCTGCGCCGGCGCGATGTGCAATGGCTGCTGGGCGCGTTCACCCTGCTGCTGTCGCTGGGGACGTTGGCCGCGGGGTTGTCTGCCCTGCTGGGCAAGCCCGGCTTCGAAGTGCGGCTGATGCAGACGCGGGGCATCGGCAATGGCGAAATGAACGCCCTGGCTTGGGCGGCGATGGCGATGGGCGGCTGGGGTATGGCCAGCCTGCTGCTGTTCGGGCGCGCCCGCCGCGAGCTGGCCCTGGTCTCGACCCTGACTACCGTCTGGGTGCTGTACAGCCTGATCGGCTATCCGCTGCTGAATGATTCAAGTTCCGCCCGCGGCCTGATGCGGCACACCGGCCAGCGTATCGGCGCCGATGCGGAGCTGGGACTGGTGGCCTGGAAAGAGCAGAATCTGCTGATGGCCGACCGCCCGGCAGCCACCTTCGGTTTCAACGAGCCTTGGGATGCGCAGCTGGCTGCGGCCGTGGAATGGCAGCAGTTGGCGCCCCGGCGCCGCTGGTTGCTGGTCCACGAAGAGGCGCTGTTGCCCTGCATCGACCGCAACCACGCCGAGTTGGCCGGGATCGCCAACCGCCGCCGCTGGTGGCTGGTACCGGCTGCTGCCGTGCAGGGCCGCTGCGTGGCCAGCGCGGAGGAACGCGAACGTGAACGACGGCTGCAACGTGAGGAATAACCATCCTGGCCCGTGCTTGTCCAGACTGCCCAAGCGACAGCAAAGGCAGTAAAACGTCAGCGTGGGATTGGCCGTGCCGGTGATCCCGTTCATTCCGCCGGATTGCAGCGAACTTTTTCGACGTGGCAGCTTCACAGCACAACCTGGAATCCACGATCGGCGATCCGCTGGGCGTCCCCGCAGGCAGGCGCCCGCGCGCGGCGCACTGGCTGGCGCAGATCGGCCTGTTCTGCATGCCGGCACTGGTGCTGACGATCCCGATCAACCTGTTGCCCTACGCGCTGCTGCTGCTGGTCAGCACGGCGATGGTGCCCGGCCTGCTGTGGCAGGCCCGGCGTATGGACAAGCAGCCGATCAAGGTCCTCAGCTGGCTGATGCTGGCGGTGCTGGTGATGGCCATCGTGTCGGTCGCGCTGTTCGAACAGGGCTTGCGCGATGTCGACAATCGATCCCGCTTCCTGGTCATCCCGTGGATCGCACTGTGGGTGTGTGCGCTGCGCCCGGACATGCGCTGGCTGTGGCGCGGTGCGTTGGCCGGACTGGTGGGCACCTTCGTGCTTTCGGCGCTGCAGGTGTTCCAGGGTGCGGCACGCGCCGAACTGTTCACCAACGCGATCGTGCTCGCCGACATCGTGATGATGCTGATGGTGCTGCTGGTGTTCTGCCGGCCGTCGCGGCGCTGGTCGTTGGTGATCGTCGGAATGGCCGCCGGCTGCGGAACCATCATCCTGACCGGAAGCCGGGGCGTGTTCGCGGCCCTGCTGGCGCTGCTGGTGGTGCTGGCACTGAGCCTGCGCTGGCGCACCGGCGCGGCGCGTCTTTCAGTGCTTGCCGGCATGCTGGCCATCGGCGCGACCCTGCTGCTGTCGGTGCCCGAGCTGCGCCACCAGGTGCGGTTGTCCGAACTGCACAGCGATGTGCAGCGCATGGAGCAGGGTGACAGCGACTCTTCGGCCGGGGCGCGCGTCGAGCGCCTGCAGGTGGCGTGGGAGACCTTCCTCGACCATCCACTGACCGGGGTGGGCATCGGCCACTTCGACAGGGCCATGAAGCGTGTGCCGGCCTGCCGCGAGAATCCGCAGGAAATCCGCTGCCACCTGCGCCATGCGCACAACGATCTGGCCGAATGGTCGGCCACCCAGGGCCTGCCGGGCATGTTGCTGCTGCTGGCGGTATACGGGGTGCCACTGTGGGTGTTCCTGCGCCTGCACCGGCGCAGTGGACACGCTACCTTCCGTGGCCCTGCCGCCGCCGGCGTGATGGTGGTGGTGTCCTACATCCTGTGCGGCCTGACCCAGTCGATGTTCGCGCACCAGATGACCGCAAGCTTCTACGTCACCATCGTCGGCCTGCTGACCGGCCTGTCGATCGTGGAAGGTGCCCGGCACCGGGCAAAGAACGCCCGGTAGCGTCCAGCCACGCTCGGCTCCGCACTCACGGGTTGGGCGGATCGGACACGGCCTGACCGTTGCCCAGCATCCACAGCATGATGGTCTTCTGGCGCACGTAGTTGGCGCGCACGTAGGCGTATACCAGGCCATGCCAGCCGTCGCGGAAGCCGCCACGGAACAGGAAGCCGCGCCAGAACCGCCAGGCCGGGGCCAGCACCAGCTTGCCGAGGGTGGCCCGCTTGCCACGCGCGAACTCGTGTTCGGCCATCATCCGCGCGTACTTCTCGGTCTTGGCCAGCTGCTGCTGCAGCGAGCGGTAGGGGAAGTGGATGAGGTCCCCGCGCAGGGTGCCGACCGTGCCATCGACACTGGCCGCCTCATGGATCTCGCGCTTGCCGCGCCAGCCGCCGTGGCGGCGGTCGAACAGGCGCAGCACCCGGTCCGGATAGGCATTGCCGTGGCGCAGGAACCTGCCGAAGTACTCCGACAGGCGGGCGAAGCGGTAACCCGTATGACCTGCAAAGCCGCCGTCGCGGGCCTGCTCGATGGCCGTGCGCAGTTCCGGGCTGATGCGCTCGTCGGCGTCCAGGCACAGCACCCAGTGGTGGGTGGCCTGCTCGACGCAGAACGCCTTCTGGCTGCGGAAGCCATCGAACGGACGCTGCAGCACGCGGGCGCCGGCCGCCTCGGCGATGGCCACCGTGGCGTCGGTGGACTGCGAGTCCACCACCACGATCTCATCGCAGAAGGCCAGCGAGGCCAGGCAGTCGCCGATGCGCCCGGCCTCGTTGAACGCGATAATGCAGGCCGAGATGCGAGGCCGTTCGATGGGAGCGGTCGTGGAGGACATGATGGCCGGGTACCTGTTGTTTGCGACGGAGCGCTATGCGCTGCCTATTCTCGCCCCGTTGGTGCAGGCCTTGCACGCTTCCGGCCAGGAAGTGGCGGCCTGGTTCGAAGATGGCGCGGCTGGCAGCCAGCTTCCCGGCGTGCCCAACATCGGCCTGAAGCAGGCCCTGGCGATGCGGCCGCGGGCGGTGTTCAGCGCGGCCAACTGGGTGCCGACCTTCCTGTCGGGGGCCAAGGTGCAGCTGTTCCATGGCTTCAACGTGGAAAAGCGCGACAGTGCGCGTGGCCACTTCCGGGTGCGCGGCATGTTCGACCTGTACTGCACGCAGGGCCCTGCCACCACCGCGCCGTTCCGCGAGATCGCGGCAGTGCAGGGCCATTTCGCCGTGGCGGAAACCGGCTGGCCGAAGCTGGACCCGCTGTTCCGCGACGACGGTGGCGACAGTGCCGCGCTGCGCAGTGCAGCCGGCGGCCGCCCGGTGATCCTGTTCGGTTCAACCTTCACCGAGCGCTTGAGCGCCGCCCCGCACCTGCATGCGCAGATCGCGGCCGACATCGCCGCCGGGCAGCACTACTGGCTGCTGACCCTGCACCCGAAGTGCCCGCCGGAACTGTTCGAACGCTACCGCGCGCTGGCCGGCGCCAATGCGCGTTTCATCGAACCGGAGCAGGTGATGGCAGCCCAGCGCGCCGCCGACGTGCTGGTGTCGGACACCTCATCGATCGTTTCGGAGTTCATCGTCCAGCACAAGCCGGTGGTGACCTTCCGCAACCGCGTGCCGAAGCCGCACATGATCGATTTCGATGATCCGCAGCAGCTGCCGGCCATGCTGGCGCGCGCGCTGCATCCCGACGCGGCGTTGCAGGCGGAGATCGTGCGTTACGCCGATGCCATCCACCCCTATCGCGATGGCCTGTCCAGCGAGCGGGTGATCGCCGCCACCGAGGATTTCCTGTCCGGCGAGATGGGCGTGCTGCGTCGCAAGCCGTTTGGCAGCTGGGTGCGCGACCTGCAGATCCGCAAGGACCTGGGCTACTGGGGTCCGTCGCAGCGGTGATGTGGGTAGTGCCGGCCGCTGGCCGGCAACCACCGGAATGCCTGCGGATGTGGGTAGTGGCGGGGGGCGGGGGGGGCCCCCCCCCCCACACCCCGGTGGGGGGCCCCCGCCGCCGCCCCCCCCACAAAACAACCCCCCC